>NC_008513.1:0-300000 GCF_000090965.1 Buchnera aphidicola BCc
ATGTTTTTTTATGAAAAATTTGATATTATTGTTATCGGAGCTGGACACGCTGGTACAGAAGCGGCTTCAGCGTCTTCAAGAATGGGTCAGAAAACTTTATTAATTACACAAAAAAGAAGTACTATAGGAACACTTTCATGTAATCCAGCTATAGGAGGTTTAGGTAAAAGTCAATTAGTTAAAGAAATTGATGCATTAGGTGGTTTGATGGCAAAAGTTATTGATTATTCAGGTATTCAATTTAGAATACTAAATTCTAAGAAAGGATATGCTGTACGTTCTACACGAGCACAAGCAGATCGATTTTTGTATCAAAAAAATATGAATTATTTTTTAAATAATCAAAAAAATTTAACAATTTTTGAACAAGAAGTTTCAGATATAATAATTAAAAATTATCAAGTTCAAGGAATTATTACTAGTGATGGAAAAATTTTTAAAAGTTCTATTGTTATTTTAACTGCTGGGACATTTTTAAATGGAAAAATGTATATTGGTTCTGATGTTTTTGATGGTGGAAGAAGAAATGATGTATCAGCATCAATATTAGCAAATAATTTAAAAAAATATTTTTCAAAAATAGGTCGATTAAAAACTGGTACACCACCGAGATTAAAAAAAAAAAGTATAAATTTTGATATTTTAAAAAAACAATATGGAGATTATCCTACACCAGTTTTTTCTTTTTTAGGTAAAATAGAACAACATCCAAAACAAGTACCTTGTTATATTACATATACAAATGATCATACTCATTCAATTATTAAAAAAAACTTACATTTAAGTCCTTTATATAGTGGTTCTATTACAGGCATAGGTCCAAGATATTGTCCATCTATTGAAGATAAAATAATTAAATTTCCAGACAAAATTAGTCATCAAATATTTTTAGAACCTGAAGGTATTAATAGTGAAATTATTTATCCTAATGGAATATCTACTAGTTTACCAAAAGATATTCAAGTAGATCTGATACAATCAATTTCTGGATTAGAAAATGCTCATATTGTTCATTCTGGTTATGCCGTTGAATATGATTATTTTGATCCTCGTGATTTAAAAATGACTTTAGAATCAAAAAAAATTAAAAACTTATTTATGGCTGGACAAATTAATGGGACTACTGGATACGAAGAAGCAGCTGCACAGGGTTTAATTGCTGGTTTAAATGCAGCTTTAAAGATTCAATGCAAAGATACTTGGTATCCTAAAAGAAATGAGGCTTATATTGGAGTATTAATTGATGATTTATGTAGTAAAGGAACATCTGAACCATATCGTATGTTTACTTCTAGAGCAGAATATAGATTATTATTAAGAGAAAATAATGCTGATGAAAGATTAACTACTATTGGTTATAAATTAGGTTTAATAGATGATTTCCGTTGGAAAATTTTTTCTAAAAAACAAGATAGTATTTCAAGAGAACGTAATCGTTTAAAAAATATTATATTACAACCAAAAACTGTTTTTTTTTCTTCTAATAATAAAAAAACAATATATTTAAAAAAAAAATGTACTGCATTTGATCTTTTACGTAGACCAGAAATTTCATATAATGATTTAATTTTGTTTCTTAATTCTTTTTTAAAAAAAAAAATTGTTATTAAAAATAAAGAAATTACTGAAGAAATTGAAACTCAAAGTAAATATTTTGGATATATTCAACGACAAGAAAAAGAAATAAAAAAATATAAATATTATGAAAATAAAAAACTTTATTGTATAAAAGATTATAGAGAAATTTTAGGTTTATCTAATGAAGCAATTATTAAATTAAATAAATATCGTCCATCTTCAATTGGGCAAGCTTTGCGTATTTCAGGAATAACTCCAGTTACAATTTCAATATTATTAATATTTTTAAAAAAAAGAAAAAAAAAAAAGTTTTATTTTAAAAAATAAATATTTTATTTTTCGTTTTTTGGCAGGTTTAAAAACGTTAATACCTGCCGAAAGTAAATATTTTTAATGTTTTTTCTAAATATCTATATTTTTTGCATATAAAGCATTTTTTTTAATAAAATTTCTTCTTGGTTCTACTAAATCTCCCATTAATATACTAAATAATTGATCGGCGGATTTAGCATCATTCATAGTAACTTGTAGCATTTTTCTAGTTTTTGGATTCATTGTAGTCATCCATAATTGTTCAGGATTCATTTCTCCTAATCCTTTGTATCTTTGTATATTCAAAAAATCGTTTGTTTCTTTAATTAATAATGTAATAATTTTATCTATATTATTAAATATAAATTTTTTATTATTCAGTTTTATATACGCATTATGTTGAATTAAAAAATTAATTTTTAATATAAATTTAATAAATTTTTTATATTTTTTTGTTAATAAAAATTCATTTTTTAGATGATAAGAATAAAAATTATTATTACTACTAATATTTAATATTGGTTCATAGTTTTTTTGATTTTTTTTTATTTGATATGAATATATCTTTTTTTTTTCTTTTTTTTGTAAATTTTTTATTAATAATTTTATCCAATTTTTTACTTTGTTTTTTTTTTGTAAATTTTTTAATGGAATTATATAGATCATTATTTTAAAAATAAAACTTGGTATTATATATTTTTTTTTTAAAAATAATTTATTAATTTTATTATATTGAAAAATTATTTTAGAGAAAGTTTCTTCTTTTTTTTCTTGTTTTATTTTATATACTAAATAACATTTTTTTTGTATTAATTGATATTGATATTTATATAATTCATTAGTATCTGTTAAATATTTTTCTTTTTTTCCTTCTTTTATTTTATATAAAGGAGGTTGAGCAATATATATGTGTCCTTTTTTTATAATTTCAGGCATTTGTCGAAAAAAAAATGTTAATAATAAAGTTCTAATATGTAATCCATCTACATCAGCATCTGTCATAATTATTATATAATTATATCTTAATTTTTTAAGATCATATTCTTCTTTTCCAAATCCGCAACCTAATACAGTTATTAATGTTACTAATTCAGAAGAATTAATTATTTTTTCTAATCGTGCTTTTTCTATATTTAAAATTTTTCCTTTTAAAGGCAAAATTGCTTGGTTTCTTCTATTCCTTCCTTGTTTAGCAGACCCCCCAGCTGAATCTCCTTCAACTAAATATATTTCTGAAAATAAAGGATCTTTTTCTTGGCAATCTGATAATTTTCCTGAAAGGTTTGTGCTTTCAATTGTTCCCTTTTTTCTTGTTATTTCTCTAGCTTTTTTAGCTGCTTCTCTTGATCGAGCTGATTGTATGATTTTAGTAATTATAGGTTTAGATTCTTTTGGGTTTTCTAATAAAAAATTCATTAAATGTTCATTTAATAATGTTTCGACAACTGACTTTACTTCTGAAGATACTAATTTTTCTTTAGTTTGTGACGAAAATTTTGGATTAAACATTTTTATTGAAATTAATGCTATTAATCCTTCTCTTGTGTCATCTCCAGTAATTGTAATTTTGTTTTTTTTATTTGATTTTTCTCGATCAGAAAAGTTATTTAATGTTCTTGTTAATGCGGCACGAAAACCAGATAAATGACTACCTCCGTCTTGCTGGGGTATATTATTAGTAAAACATAAAATTTTTTCTTGAAATGTTGAATTCCATTGCATAGCAATATTTACTTCAATATTTTTTTTTTTTTTTTTAAAAATAAAAATTTTATTATGTATAGGTATTTTTGAATTATTTAAAAATTTTATAAAATTTTTTATACCACCTTTATTTAAGTATTGAAAATATATTTTATTTCTCATATCTGTTAATTTGATTAACAAATTAGAATTTAAAAATGATAATTCTTGTAATCTTTTTTGTAAAATTTCAGACTGAAAATTATTTTGATTTGTAAAAATTTTTTCGTTCGGCCAAAATCTAATTTTTGTACCTTGTTTTTTTGTTTTTCCTATACATAATAAAGATTCTTTAGGATTTCCATGGAAATATATTTGTCGAATTTTGCTATTTCTATAAATATAAAGTTTTAGTTTTTTTGATAATGCATTAACAACTGAGATTCCTACTCCATGCAATCCTCCTGAAACTTTATATGAATTTTCATCAAATTTTCCTCCTGCATGTAAAACTGTCATTATAACTTCTGCTGCTGATATTCCTGCTTCTGGATGTATATCTATCGGTATACCTCTTCCATTATCACTGATGGATACAGAATTATCAGAATGTATTTTTACATTTATTGTATTACAAAATCCAGCTAAAGCTTCATCTATTGAATTATCAACTACTTCAAAAACCATATGATGTAAACCGGTTCCATCATCTGTATCTCCAATATACATTCCAGGTCTTTTTCTAACTGCATCTAATCCTTTTAAAATTTTTATATTTGATGAAGTATATAAATCTGACATAAAATTTCCTTTTTTATAAAAAAATTTTTTGTTTTATAAGATTTTTATTTAAATCTCTTTTAAAAAAGAGATTTTTATAAATTAATAATTTTAAGATATGGTAATTAAAATTTAATATTTATTTAAAACATAATATTTTTATGTACTTAATATTTTTATATTATAATTTTAAAGGCATTATTATATATAATATTTCTTTTTTTTTATCTGATTGAATTTGAATGCTAGAAATAGGAATTCTAAATGATATAGTAATAACTTCAACATCTAATACATTAAGAATATCTAATAGATAAAACACATTTATATGAAAAGAGATTTTTATTTTTTTATTATCAATAATAAATGAATCATATGATTTTTCGTCTTCTTGATTTTTTGATGTAATTATTAATTTATTTTTTAAAAAATTTAAACAAACACCTTTAAATATAGTATTGCATAATATTGATGTTTTTGATAATGATTTTTTTAATGGTTTTGTAGGTATTAAAATAGAATATTTTTTTTTTTTTAAAATTACGTCGTTATAATTAGGAAAGTTTCCGTCTAATATTTTTGTTTTTAATAAAATTTCATTTATTTTAAATGCAACATAATTATTATTAATAATTACTTTTACTTTTTTGTTTGTGTAATTAATTAGTCTAAATAATTCTAGTATACTTTTTTTATTAATAATAATAGAAAAATTTTTTATATTTAAATTTATTGCAATTTTGTATACTGATAATCGATATCCGTCTGTTGTTACACCATATAAATTATTTTTTTTATATTCTATAAGTATTCCATTTAACACATTTCTAATATCATTATTTGCTATTGAAAAAAATATTAATGAAATAATTTCTTTTAATATTTTTTCAGAAATAAAAAATTCTTTTTTTTTTATAAAATCATTAAAAATAGGAAAATTAGTACAAATCATAGTATTTAATTCAAATAAACTATTTAGTATACAAATACGCATTTTTTTATTTATAATTTTAAAATGTAATATTGCATCTTTAGATATATTACGACAAATATTTAAAATTTTTTTTCCAGAAATTGCAACACATCCAGATTTATATAAAATAAAAAATTTTTTATCTATATACGCATTTAATTCTACTTCTAAATTTGAACTAGTTAATTTTAATTTTTTTTCGTTAATTTTAATAATTATGTTTTCTAATATTGGAAATATTGGATTTTTTGTAATAATTCTATTCATTTTTTTAAATGAGTTAAAAAAATCATTTTTTTTAATTTTAAATTCCATAAATTTTATGCATTTAATTGGTTAAAGAGATATATAAAATCAGAATAAATTTCTGTTTTTTTTTTTTTAAGTTGATTTATTTTTTTATAAGCATATAAAACAGTAGTATGATCTTTTTTTCCAAATGCTGTTCCAATTTCTGAAAAGCTATAATGTGTTAGTTTTTTAGCTAGTGTCATAGCTATTTGTCTAGGATGTACAATTGATTGAGATCTTTTTTGAGAGATCATATCAGATATTCTAATATTAAAATATTTAGCAACAATTTTTTGAATATATATAATATTTATGTTTTTTTTCTTTTTTTTTATTTTATTTAAAATTTTTTTTACTAAATTAATAGTTATCTTTTCTTTATTTAATATAGATAATATTTGTATTTTTTTTAAAATACCCTCTAACTCTCTTACATTAGAAAATATTTTTTTTGCAATATATTTAGCTACTTCATAAGATAGAAGAATTTTATTTTCATATGCTTTATGCAATAAAATTTTAATTCTAGTTTTTAATTCTGGAGGATTTATTGAAATTGTTAACCCCCATTTAAATCTTGATTTTAATTGTTCAGTAATACCAGAAATATATTCAGGATAACAATCAGCTGTTAATACAATTTTTTGTTGTTTATTAAATAAGGTATTAAATGTATTGAATAATTCTTCTTGTGATTTCTTTTTATTAGAAAAAAACTGAATATCATCTAATAAAAGTACATCAATAGATCGATAGTAATTTTTGAATTTATCTATAGAATTATTTTTTAATGAATTTACCATATTTTGAATAAAATTTTCTGAGTGTATATAAATTACTTTTTTTTTTTTATTTTTTATTAAAAATTTATTACCAATTGCGTGTAGTAAATGAGTTTTTCCAAGACCAGTATTACCATATAAAAATAATGGATTATAAAAATTTTTTAAATTTTTTGTAAATTTATAAGAAGAATAGTAAGCTAGTTGATTTGATTGACCTTGAATAAAATTATGAAATTGATATTTTTTATTGATTTCTGAATGTAAATATATTTGAATATTTTTTTTTTTGTATATACATTTTTTTTTTTCTAGTTTTTTTTTTTCTATATTAATAATAATTTTTGGTGGATTATTACTGCATATTTTATATAATATTTTTTTAAAAATATTTACATATTTTTTTTTAATCCACCTAAATATAAATAGATTAGGAGTGTATATATAAATTATATTATTTTTAATAGTTACTTTTAATGGTAAAATCCATAAACTAAATTCTACCGGTGATAACTTTATTTGTAATTGTATTAAACATTTTTTCCATATTGGAAATATCATATATTAAATATCCATAATATAATAAATTATTAATAATAATTAATAAACATATTAAATTTGATTTATTAATATTGTATTTTTAATAAATATAAATAATATAAAAATTTTTAGTTATATATTTTTTAATAAAAATTAAATTTTATTTATTTAAACAAAATTATTTTTTTTAAAAACAATTATTGATAATAAATTTTATAACTGATATTTTATATTATAAAATAATTTTTTATTTATTAAAAATTTAGAAGGGAAATATAGTATGAAACGTACTTTTCAACCATCTAATATTAGACGTAATCGTACACATGGTTTTCGTGCTCGCATGTCATCTAAAAGCGGTCGAAATATAATATCACATCGACGTTCAAAATTACGTTCAGTTTTATGTGTTTAGTTATTAAATAAATATTTTAAAAATGTCACAATTTTCTTTTCATAAAAAATTACGTTTTATATCAAATACTAAATTTTATTTTACATGTAATAAAAAAAATAAAATTTATACAAAAAATTTTGTTTTATTAGCTAATTTTAATTTTTTAAATTTTCCACGATTAAGTATTTCTATTTCTAAAAAAAATATCAAAAAATCACATGATCGTAATAGAATTAAACGTATTATTAGAGAAAGTTTTCGTTTGTTTCAAAATAATTTAAAATATATGGATTTTTTTTTTGATTGTAAAAAAAATGTACATTTATATGATAATAAAATTATTTTTTATTTTTTACGAAAATTATGGTTTATGAAAAAAAATTAAGTTAATTTAAATAAATTATATCATGTATTAATATATAATAGATATATTTTTTGTTTTATTTTTTAATTATAGTTGATAAAATTTTTATAATATATATATAATATTTTATTTTTTAAATATTTTAAATTTTTTTTATTTTTAAAAATGAAAAATTTTTTAAAATGTTTTTCTAATTTTAATTAGAATATTTATTATAAAATAGTAGTTTTATATAATTTTGATTGTAATTTTTAATAAATTATAAGAATTCATATTTTATTATATTTAAATAGTTTTTAAATAAATATTAAATAAAAAAAAATTTATATTTATATATTTTATAAACAATTATAAATAATTAGAAAATATAATTTTTAATATAATGATTATAAAAGAAAATAATAATAAATTAAAATAGGTAAATTACTATGTTACAAAAATATTTTTTCACTACTAGAATATTAAAATATCTAAAATTATATACTTTTTATTCACATCAATTAAATGATTTTTTTTCTTCTTTTAATTTTATTTCTAAGTTGTCTTATTTTAAATCGTATATTTTATATAATATATTTTCTAATTTTTTATGTAAATTAGAAATGCAAATAAATTTATCAAAAATTTCTGATAATTTATCATTAATAAATCGATATGGAAAATTACATATTATTGCTTATCCTTTATTTCACTTATTAAATTTTTTTTATAAATTTTTTAATAATTGGGGAATAGCAATTATTTTTGTTACTATTCTTATTAAAATTATTATATATCCTTTGACTAAATTACAATATACTTCAGTTTTACAAATGAAATTATTACAACCAAAAATTGATATATTAAAAAATAAATATGCTGATAATAAAGATAAAATGAATAAAAAAATTTTAGAATTATATTCTTCTAAAAAATTTAATCCATTTAATAGTTTTTTTTCATTTTTAATTCAAACTCCTATATTTTTAGCTTTTTATTCTGTTTTGTCTTCTTCTGTAGAATTAAAAAATGCACCTTTTTTTTTATGGATTAAAGACTTATCTAGTTATGATCCATATCATGTATTACCATTACTAATGGGTATTAGTATTTTATTAACACAAATAAGTGAGATTGATGATAAAACTACTAGAAAAAGAAAATTTTTAAGTTTTTTTTCTGTTTTTTTTGCAGCCTTTTTTTTATGGTTTCCGTCTGGATTAATTTTATATTATATTACAAGTAATATAGTTACATTAATACAGCATTGGTTTATACGTATACAGTTTTTCAAAAAAAATACTTAATTTTATTAAAATTTTTTTTTTATTTTATTAAATTATTTAAAAAAGAGTTTTATTATATATGGAATAAAATAGTTATGAAATTTTTTGATACTATAGTTTCTCCAGCTACTGTGATCGGTCGTTCAGGTATAGGAATTATAAGAATTTCTGGAATTTCAGTATTAAAAATAATAAAAAAATTTTTAAAAATTTCTATGAAAGAAAGATTCGCATATTTTTCATCTTTTTATGATGTTAAAAATAATTTATTAGATCAAGGAATAGCTTTATTTTTTTTAGCTCCTAAATCTTTTACAGGAGAAAATATTTTAGAATTTCATAGTCATGGAAACCCTATTATATTAGATTTATTAATTAAAAATATTTTAACAATTAAAAATGTTAGGATAGCGAATCCAGGTGAATTTTCAAAAAGAGCATTTTTAAATAATAAAATTGATTTAGTTCAAGCTGAAGCTATTAATGATATAATAAATGCTGAATCACATTTATCAGTTAAAGCGGCTTTGTCTTCATTAAGGGGTACTTTTTCTAAAAAAATAAATAAAATTTTATTTAATTTAAAAGATATATATTCTGAAATTGAAGCTATTATTAATTTTCCTGAAGAATTAAACGATTTAAATATACAAAAAAATATTAAAAAAAAATTATCTTTTATTATAAAAATGATAACTAATTTATTAGATGAAACACATAAAAATTATATATTTTCTAATACTATCAAAATAGTTATTGCTGGACCTCCAAATGTAGGTAAATCTAGTTTATTAAATTTTCTATCAAAAGAAAAAGTTTCTATAGTTACTAATATTCCAGGTACTACTCGTGATGTTATACATAAAAATATATGGTTTAATGGCGTATGTTGTGAATTTTTAGATACTGCGGGATTACAAAAAAGTCAAGATATTATTGAAGTAATAGGTATTAAATTAGCAAAAAAACATATTAAATCTTGTAATCATATTTTTTTAATGTTTGATGTTACAAAAAAAAAAATGATTAATAATAATTTTATAAAAAATATTGTTAATAACTTAAAAAAAAATCAAAATATTACTTTTATTTTTAACAAAATTGATTTAATTAATAAAAAACCATATATAAGTATTATTTATAAAAAATTTGAATGTATTTATTTATCTCTTAAAAAAAATATTGGTATAGAATATTTAAAAAATAAAATTTTAGAAATTACTACATTACATAATAATGTAGAAAGCACATTTTTAGCAAAAAAAAGACATATATCAGCATTAAAAAAATCATTGATGTATTTAATTAATGGTAAAAGAAATTGGATGAAAAATTTATATTTAGAATTATTATCTGATGATATTCGTTTATCTATAAAATATTTATTAAAAATAACAGGAAAATTTAATAGTGAAGATTTATTAGATAAAATTTTTTCTAAATTTTGTATTGGAAAATAATTTTGGTATTAAAAAAAATATTTAAAAAATATATAGATTTTGCCCGGAGGCGGAATTGAACCACCGACACGGGGATTTTCAGTCCCCTGCTCTACCGACTGAGCTATCCGGGCGTTAAAAATATTAAACATGAAATTAATAGTTTTGTCAATGTTTTTATATTATTTAATATATATATTAAAATAAAAAAATAAAATTTAAATTTCCCCTTGAAATTCTTTCTTAAGGTCCATATATTCTTAAAATATAAGAGTTGAATAAAATAAATTTCTCTTAGTAATTATTTAATAGATATTATTTAGATTTAAATTGAAAAAAGGATTATTATATGAAGCTTCGTCCATTGCATGATAGAGTAATTGTTAAACGCAATGAAGTAGAATTAAAATCTGCTGGAGGTATTGTTTTAACAGGTTCAGCAGCTGGAAAATCTACTCGTGGAGTTGTTTTATCAGTTGGTAAAGGTCGAATTTTAGATAATGGTAGTATAAAAAAATTAGATGTAAAAGTTGGAGATATTGTTATTTTTAATGAAGGTTATGGAGCAAAAACAGAAACGATTAATAATGAAGAAGTATTAATTCTTACAGAAAATGATATTTTAGCAATTGTTGAAAAATAAAATTATATAAAAATTTATTTTTAATTATTTATTAAATACTGTGAGGATATTAACATGGCTGCAAAAGATGTGAAATTTGGTAATGAAGCTCGAATTAAAATGTTACATGGAGTAAATGTTTTAGCAGATGCTGTAAAAGTAACATTAGGTCCTAAAGGAAGAAATGTAGTTTTAGATAAATCATTTGGACCACCAAGTATTACTAAGGATGGCGTATCAGTAGCTCGAGAAATTGAATTAGAAGATAAATTTGAAAATATGGGTGCGCAAATGGTCAAGGAAGTAGCTTCTAAGGCAAATGATGCCGCAGGTGATGGAACAACAACAGCTACATTATTAGCGCAATCTATTGTAAATGAAGGTTTAAAAGCAGTAGCTGCTGGAATGAATCCTATGGATTTAAAAAGAGGAATTGATAAAGCAGTAATAGATGCTGTAGATGAATTAAAAAAATTATCCGTACCTTGTGCAGATTCTAAAGCAATTACTCAGGTTGGTACTATTTCAGCTAATGCAGATGAAAAGGTTGGTTCATTAATTGCAGAAGCTATGGAAAAAGTAGGAAATGATGGTGTTATAACTGTTGAAGAAGGGACAGGATTACAAAATGAATTAGAAGTAGTAAAAGGTATGCAATTTGATAGAGGTTATTTATCTCCATACTTTATTAATCAACCTGAAACAGGATTAGTAGAATTAGAAAATCCGTATATTTTAATGGTAGATAAAAAAATTTCTAATATTCGTGAATTATTACCTATTTTAGAAGCTGTTGCTAAATCTAGTAAACCATTATTAATTATTTCAGAAGATTTAGAAGGTGAAGCTTTAGCTACTTTAGTAGTAAATTCTATGAGAGGAATAGTAAAAGTTGCAGCTGTTAAAGCTCCAGGTTTTGGAGATCGTAGAAAAGCAATGTTACAAGATATTTCTATTTTAACTGGTGGTTCTGTAATTTCTGAAGAATTAGCTATGGATTTAGAAAAATCTTCTTTAGAAGATTTAGGGCAAGCTAAACGTGTTGTCATTAATAAAGATACAACAACAATTATTGATGGTAATGGAAATAAAGAAGCTATTAAAAGTCGTATTAGTCAAATTAGACAAGAAATAAATGAAGCTACATCAGATTATGATAAAGAAAAATTAAATGAACGTTTAGCAAAATTATCTGGTGGTGTAGCAGTATTAAAAGTAGGTGCAGCAACTGAAGTAGAAATGAAAGAAAAAAAAGCTCGTGTTGAAGATGCTTTACATGCTACTAGAGCTGCAGTAGAAGAAGGTGTTGTTCCTGGTGGTGGTGTTGCTTTAGTTCGTGTTGCAGAAAAAATTTCCCGTATTAATGGTCAAAATGAAGATCAAAATGTTGGAATTCGTGTTGCTTTACGTGCTATGGAAGCTCCTTTACGTCAGATTGTAGCTAATTCTGGAGAAGAACCTTCAGTAGTAACAAATAATGTGAAAGATGGTCATGGTAATTATGGTTATAATGCAGCTACAGATGAGTATGGTGATATGATATCTTTTGGTATTTTAGATCCTACAAAAGTTACTAGATCTGCATTACAATATGCTGCTTCTGTTGCTGGATTAATGATAACAACAGAATGTATGGTAACAGATTTGCCTAAAGATGAAAAATCTTCATCTGAACTAAATTCAGCTCCTGGAAATGGAATGGGTGGCGGAATGGGTGGAATGATGTAATTTTTTGTTTTTATGTTATATGTCAATATATAAAAAGAGTTATTATACTTTATTTAGTATACTTCATAATTTCCTTGTTCTCTTTTTCGTTCTTTGAGAACAAGGGATTTCATATTTTATATGTGAGAGATAATTAATATGAAAGAATCTTATAGTGGCAATTCTTTAAAATCAGGTTTAAAAATTTTAATACAAAATCAACCTTATGAAATTCTTTTTAGTGAATTTATCAAACCAGGAAAAGGACAAGCTTTTGTTAGAATAAAGTTAAAACAATTATTAACTGGAAAATTGTTTCATCAAACAGTAAAAGCAACAGATATTTTTTATTCTGCTGATATTACAGAAATTAATGTATCTTATTTATATAATAATGGATTGAATTGGATTTTTATGTGTAAAAAAAATTTTGAACATATTTATGTTTTAAAAAAATTTTTATTTGGATGTGAAAAATGGTTAACAAATACTTCTAATTGCATAATTATGTTATGGAATAGTTCTCCTATTTCTGTATATATAGAAAATTTTATACAATTAAAAGTCATAGATTTTAATGTAGCAGTACAGGGAGATACAGTAAATTCATCTAGTAAATCAGTTACATTAGAAACCGGAGCTAAAGTACGAGTACCTTTATTTATTAAAAAAGGAGACTATATTAAAATAGATACTCGTATTGGAAAATATATATCACGTGTTAATAAATGATTTTTATCATTAACTATTTTAATATTCATTTCCAGATATATTTTTTCGATAGCTATCCCATTCAAATGTTAACCATAAGCTATTTCCTATGCACATTCTATCAATAACTCTTTCTCCAAGTAAATTTTTTATTCCTGCATGTGTTAAGTTTGATAACATTCCTGTAGATTTTTTGGATGAAGATCTTCGATCTATAATTTGATTTATAATTATTTTTTCATATTCAGATTTTAATTGTATACCAATTTCATCAATTATTAATAAATCAATTGTGCTAAAGTTATTTAATAGTTTTTCTTCTGTCATAGAATTTGTGTTTTTTTTATTAAATGTTTCTTTAATATATGACATAAGATCAGCTATAGTAATTATTAATACACTATTTCCTTGTAATATTAAATAATTTCCAATAGCTGCTGCTAAATGATTTTTTCCAGTTCCGGGTTTTCCAGAAAAAATGAAACTCGCAATACTATTTTTAAAATTTTCTGCATATTTACGAGATGCATTAAGCACTTTTTGATGTCCTTTATGATTAATATGATAATTTTCAAAAGAACAGTTCATATATAATTCTTTAATTCCAGATTTTCCTAAAGTTTTTTGTATTTTTATTGCTTTATTATTTTGAATAATTGATTGTGAATATTTTTTTCCTTGTTTTTGATTCCAAAGTAATAATTCTTTATCATTATAAAATTTTGGTTTTATATATTTAGGCATTATTTTTTTTAGTTTTTTTAAAAAATTATTCATTATAAATTATTTTTCCTATTATATTTCTAATTTAGATTAAATATTTTTTAATTTTTATTAAAAATATTATATATATGTTTTTTATAGTTAGTTTTATTATTTATTTAAATATATTTATTTATCTTTAAATAAATATATATATTTTTAAAAATTAAAATATTAATATTTATTATAAAATTTTTTAAAATATTAAATATTTAATTATTAATTTTTTTTGTAAAATAATGAAAATAATACATTTCCTATTTTTTTTTTTTTAATTAGTTTCCAATTTTTTGGATAATTAATATTGTTATCAATATGTTCAGTATATATAATTGAATTTTTATGTATCCATCTATATTTTTCTAAAAGTATAATTGATTGATTTAATAATTCTTTTTTTTTAAAAGGTGGATCTAGATAGATAATATCATATGGTTTTTCGAAATGTTGTAACCATTTTATAGTATTTACTCGTAGAACAAATACATTTTTTATTAAAAAATTTAATAATGTATGTCTTAATTTTTTTACTAATAGATAATTTTTTTCTAAAGCTGTAACTGATTTTGCTAATCTTGAAACTGATTCAATACTTAAATTACCACTTCCTGCAAAACAATCTAAACATACAGAATTTTTTATATATTTATCTAACCAACTAAAAACTGTTTCTTTAATTCGGCTTCTAGTAGGGCGAACATTTATTTTATTTTTTAAATCTATTATTCTACCTTTATATAAACCACTGATAATACGAATTTTCTTTCTTTTTATTTTTTTTTTCATTTTTATAATTTTACTATAAAAGTATTTTATTATTGATATAATAGAGTTATTATAATAAATAATTTTGAGGTTAATATGTGTGGTAAAAAAAATTTTTTTTCTCATTTAAATATTTTTTCTAAAAAAAAAAATGTTTTAAATAAAGATTTAAAAAGTAAAGATAAGATAGATAATATTAGTGATAATAAAAAATCAAAGATTGGTATTTTTTCTTTTTTAAAAAATTATTGGAATTCTACAAAAGATATTTTTACTAAAAAATTAAAAAATATATTTTTAAACAAAAATTTAGATAAAAAGTTTTTTAAAAAATTGGAAGATATATTATTATCTTCTGATTTTGGGGTTCAATCTACTAAAAAAATATTAAATTTATTTAAAGAAAAAATAAAAAAAAATAATATTACAGATACTAAAATAGCTAAAGTTTATTTTAAAGAAATATTATTAAAAATTTTAAAAAAATCAAGTAAATTTTCTGATAAGAATAATTATAGTAATCTATTAATTATTTTGGTTGTTGGAATTAATGGGGTGGGAAAAACTACTGCAGTAGTAAAATTAGCAAATTATTATAAAAATTTAGGAAAATCCGTTATTCTTTCTGCTTGTGATACTTTTAGATCTGCAGCAATAGATCAACTAATAGATTTAGGTAATTTATATAATATTGAAATATTTTATAAATCTATTGGTTCTGATCCTTCTTCTGTTGCTTTTGATTCAATAATATATGCTAAAAAAAAAAAAATTGATATAGTTATTATTGATACAGCTGGACGTATGCATAATAAAATGCATTTGATTCAAGAATTAAAAAAAATGAATAGAGTTATTAAAAAATGCTGTTCTACAGCTTTTTATAAAACTTATTTAGTTATTGATGCTGGAATTGGTCAAAATTCAATACAACAAGCAAAAATATTTTCTTCTGAAATAAATATTTCTGGTTCTATTATTACTAAATTAGATAGTACAGCTAAAGGTGGTATAATTTTTTCTATTATTAATGATTTAAAAATACCAATTTGTTATATCAGCGCAGGGGAAAAAATAACAGATTTTAATATTTTTGATTATAAATATTTCATTGAGAATTTTTATAATATTTTTTAAAAAATGATATAATTATTATCTTTTAGATAATTTTTTTTTTATTAAAATAAAATATTTTATATTTAGGAAAAAATGAAAAAATTAGAAAGTCAAATTAATATGATTGGTTTTTTTAATATTGGAAGTTTAGAAGCGTATATTCGATTAGCAAATTCTTTTTCTATTTTAACATCAGAAAAAGAAAAATCTCTTGCTAAAAAATTATTTTTTTATAGTGATATAGAATCAGCAAAATTATTAATTTTATCAAATTTACGATTTGTAATTCATGTAGCAAAAAATTATTCAGGATATGGTTTGCCACAAGCAGATTTAATTCAAGAAGGAAATATTGGATTAATGAAAGCTATTAGACGTTTTAACCCTAATATTAATGTTCGATTAGTTTCTTTTGCTGTACATTGGATAAAATCAGAAATTCATGAATATGTTTTGAGAAATTGGAGAATTGTAAAAATTGCAACAACTAAAGCTCAAAGAAAATTATTTTTTAATTTAAGAAAATCAAAAAAAAGATTAGGTTGGTTTAATCGTCATGAAATAGATACAGTTTCTCAGGAATTAGGAGTAAGTACTCAAGAAGTAAAAGAAATGGAAGCTCGAATGTCTGCTCAAGATATTACTTTTGATCTTTCTGCTAAAGATTCTCATCTTGATTCTATTACAAATAATTTACGTACTTCTTTTCATTTAGAAGATAAAAAATCTAATTTTTCTATAAAAATAGAAAAAGATAATTGGGCATTACATGCCACGAATAAACTTACTAACGCATTATTAATTTTAGATAAAAGAAGTCAACAAATTATTAAAAGACGATGGTTAGATGATGATAAACCTAAAATTACATTACAAGCAATTGCTAGAGATTATGGAATTTCTGCAGAAAGAGTAAGACAATTAGAAAAAAATGCTATGAAAAAATTAAAAATTGCTATTGAAGCATAGAATATGAATTATTTTAGTTAATAACATTAAATATTTCTAAATTTTTTTTAAAAAACACCAGAAATATTTTTAAATAAAAAACAAATAGGTTGAAATAATATTCAACTAATATAGTAAATCTTTATTGATTTTAAAGATTAAAGTCATGTATTATACATATTATATATCGTGTACATTATCACACTTTTAAAGTATAAATATATGATTATTATATTTAATATATCTTTTAAATAATTAATTATTATGAATACAAAAATAGGAAAAAATATATATGGCTATAAAAAATCATATACTAGGATTTCCTAGAATTGGTTTAAATCGTGAATTAAAATTTGCTTTAGAAAAATACTGGTCAAAAAAAAATACTTTAGAAGAATTACTTTTGATAGGTAAAAATATTAGAAAAGAAAATTGGAAAAATCAAATTGATAGTGGAATGGACTATGTTACTGTAGGTGATTTTGCATGGTATGATCATGTATTAAATATTAGCATGATGATAAATAATATACCAGAAAGACATAATCCTAATAATCATATTTTAAATATTGATACTTTATTTAAAGTAGCTAGAGGATCTAAAGGAGTAGATAATAATATTTGTTCAGCTTCAGAAATGACTAAGTGGTTTAATACAAATTATCATTATATAGTGCCTGAATTTACTTCTAATCAAAAATTTTATTTTGCTTGGAAACAAATTTTAGAAGAAACTGATGAAGCATTATCTTTAGGATATAAAGTAAAACCAGTTTTATTAGGTCCATTAACATATTTATGGTTAGGAAAAGTAAAAAATAGTAAAATAAATAAATTAGATTTATTAAAAAAAATATTACCTATTTATATCCAAGTATTTAAAGAATTATCTTCTAGAAATATTAATTGGATTCAAATTGATGAACCTATTTTAGTATTAGATATCCCTAAAAATTGGAAAAAAGAATTTCAATCGACTTATAAATTTTTAGATGGTAAAATAAAAATTTTATTAGCTACTTATTTTGGTGATATCACTCATAATTTAGATATTATTAATAAATTATCTATTCAAGGATTGCATATTGATTTAGTATCTAGTAAATATGATTTACTTAAATTGTCAAAATCAATTAATAATAATTTTTTATTATCATTAGGTATAATTAATGGAAGGAATATTTGGAAAACAAATCTTTTAGAATGGTTTTATAAGTTAAAAGATTTTATGAAAATAAATAATAATTTTTGGATAAGTTCTTCATGTTCTTTATTGCATGTTCCTTTAGATATCACTATTGAAGAAAATTTAACTGATTTTGTAAAATCATGGTTTTCTTTTGGTATTCAAAAATGTTTAGAAATTTCTTTATTATCTCAAGTTTTACAAAACAATTTAGATATCAAAGAATTAAAAAATTGGATTAAACCAATTCATGAATATAAATCTTCTAATATAGTTAATAATACTTCTGTACAAAAACGTACATTAAAAATTTCTTCAGAACAATTTATTAGAAAAAATGAATTTTCTGTTCGTTCTAAAATTCAAAAAGAAACATTATGTTTGCCTGTACTTCCTACTACTACTATTGGTTCTTTTCCTCAAACTTCAGAAATTAGAAAATTAAGATTAGATTATAAAAATAAAAAAATTAATCAATTAGACTATGAAAAACAAATTAAAATACACATAAAAAAAAATATTATTCAACAAGAACAATTAGGATTAGATGTTTTAGTTCATGGTGAACCTGAACGTAATGATATGGTAGAATATTTTAGTGAATATTTAGAAGGTTTTGTATTTACAACATATGGATGGGTACAAAGTTACGGTTCACGTTGTGTTAAACCGCCAATTATTGTAGGAGATATTAGTAGAATTACTCCTATGACAGTTATGTGGTCTAAATATGCTCAATCTTTAACTAAAAAACCAGTTAAAGCAATGTTAACAGGACCAGTAACAATTTTATGTTGGTCTTTTCCTAGAGAAGATATTTCTAAAGAAGATATATGTAATCAAATTGCAATATCTTTAAGAGATGAAGTGTTAGATTTAGAAAATTCTGGTATTAATATTATTCAAATTGATGAACCAGCATTACGAGAAGGTTTACCATTAAGAACTCATGAATGGAATAATTATTTACGATGGGCTGTAAAATCATTTAAGATATGCTCGTCTGGAGTTAAAAATAGTACTCAAATTCATACTCATATGTGTTATTGTGAGTTTAATGATATTATGCCGGCTATTGTAGATTTAGATGCAGATGTGATTACTATTGAAACATCTAGATCAGATATGGAATTATTAGAATTTTTTAAAACATTTAAATATCCAAATGCTATTGGTCCAGGAGTATATGATATTCATTCTCCAAATATACCATCTGTTCAATCGATAGAGAAATTACTAAAAAAAGCATTGAAATATATTTCAATTCAACAATTATGGGTAAATCCTGATTGTGGTTTAAAAACTCGTAATTGGACAGAGACATCTCTTGCATTACAAAATATGCTACAAGCAACTTTAAATATTAGAAAAGAATATTTTAAAAAATAAAAAATTTATTTTTTAATCCACTTTATGCAATCGAAAATTTTCTTGATTGTGTTTAGTGGTTATTAAAAATAAAATATTTTTTTATAAAAAATTAATAATTATAAAAATTTTATTTAATTTTTTAAAATTATTTTTGTATTTGATTTATAGTTTTATCAGAATTAATAAAAATATTCTCGAGCTGTTAATTAATTTCAGCTCGAATAGTAAATTTTATATTCTATTATTTATGTTTTCTGTTGAATTTAATAATTCAGATAAATTAGCCGCAGCTTCTTCTACACTAATAGAACTCATGTTGTTTTTTTTATTGACAGAATTTTTTATTCTATTTTTTAATCTTTTTTTATGATATTTATATCCAGTTCCCGCAGGAATTAATCTACCAACAATTACATTTTCTTTTAATCCTCTTAGCTTATCTTTTTTTCCAGCTACAGCTGCTTCTGTTAATACTCTAGTAGTTTCTTGAAATGATGCAGCAGAAATAAATGATTCTGTAGCTAATGATGCTTTAGTAATACCTAATAAATCACGAGAAAATGTTGCTGTTTCTTTTTTATTTTTTTTTAGTTTTTTATTTTCTGATGTGATTTTTGAATATTCTATTTGTTCTCCTTGTAAAAAATTAGAATCACCTGGATTTATTATTGTTGCTTTTCTTAACATTTGCCTGATAATAACTTCGATATGTTTATCATTAATTTTAACTCCTTGTAAACGATAAACTTCTTGAACTTCATTTACAATATAGTTTGTAACAGCTTGCACTCCTCTTAATCGTAAGATATCATGTGGTGATTCTGGTCCATCTGAAATTATATCTCCTTTTTCTACTCTTTCTCCTTCAAAAACATTTAATTGTCTCCATTTAGGAATCATTTCTTCATAAATGTTATTTCCATCTATTGGAGTTAGAATTAATCTTCTTTTTCCTTTTGTTTCTTTTCCAAAAGAAACTATACCATTTATTTCTGCTAGAATAGCCAATTCTTTTGGTTTTCGAGCTTCAAATAGATCTGCTACTCTAGGTAATCCTCCAGTAATGTCTTTTGTTCCTACTGATTCTTGTGGAACACGAGCTAAAATATCTCCAGAAGAAATTTTCATACCATCTTCTAATAAAATAATTGATTTTCCAGGAAGAAAATATTGTGCTGGCATATCTGTTCCAGGAATAAAGATATCTTCCTCATTTTTACCTATAATCTTTAATGCTGGTTTTAAATCTTTTCCTAGTATATTTCTCTCAGAAATATCTAATACAACAATAGAAGATAATCCTGTTAGTTCATCATTTTGTTTAGTAATACTTTTTCCATCAACCATATCAATAAATTTTATATATCCATTAACTTCAGTAATAACTGGAATAGTATGTGGATCCCATTTTGCAATTATTTCCCCTGCTTTAACTTTTTGACCTTCTCCTTTAGTTAATATTGATCCATATGGAATTTTATAACTTTCCTGTGTTTTTCCTGTTTTATCTAACATTTTTAATTCAACATTTCGTGAAATAATAACAATTTTTCCATTAGAATTTATTACTGATTTTGCTTGATTTAAATGAATAATTCCGTTTTTTCGAATTTGTATACTTGATTCTGATGCTACTTTTGAAGCTGCTCCTCCAATATGAAATGTTCGCATAGTTAATTGAGTTCCGGGTTCTCCAATCGATTGTGCAGCTATAACTCCCACAGCTTCACCTTTTTTAACTATTTTACCTCGTGCTAAATCACGTCCGTAACAATAAGCACAGACACCAAAACTTGTTTCACAATGTACTACAGATCTTACAATAATTGAATCAATAAAATTTTTTTCTAAAATATTGCACCATTTTTCATTTAATAATGTATTTTTTGGTATTATGATATTTTTAGAATTTAAATGATAAATATTTTCAACTGTAATTCTTCCTAAAACTCTTTCTTTTAACGTTTCTTTAATATCACCCCCTTCAATTAAAGAATTCATTAAAATTCCTTTTTTAGTTTTACAGTTAGTTTGTGTAATTACTAAATCTTGAGCAACATCTACTAATCTTCTAGTTAAGTATCCTGAATTAGCTGTTTTTAATGCTGTATCAGCTAATCCTTTTCTCGCCCCATGTGTTGAAATAAAATATTGTAAAACATTTAGTCCTTCTCTAAAATTCGCTGTTATTGGTGTTTCTATTATTGAACCATCTGGTTTTGCCATTAATCCACGCATACCCGCTAATTGTCTAATTTGAGCTGCCGATCCTCTTGCTCCAGAATCTGCCATAATAAAAATATTGTTAAAAGATTTTTGTGTTATTTTTTTTTTGTTTTTTTGAAAAATAATTTCATAAGATAAATTTTTCATCATAGCATCAGCAATATTTTCATTAGCTATTGCCCAGATATCAATAACTTTATTATATCTTTCACTAGAAGTTACTAGTCCAGTTTGAAACTGTTTATCTATTTCTAATACTTCTTTTTCAGCTTGAAATATAATTTTTTCTTTTTCTTTAGGAATTATTATGTCATTAATTCCAACTGATACTCCAGATTTAGCTGCATATGAAAATCCTATATACATCATTTGATCCGCTAATCGTACTGTTTTTTTAAGTCCTAATAATCTATAACATGTATTTAAAATTTCAGATATATGAGATTTTCTTAATGTTTTATTAAAAATTTTAAAAGGTAATCCCATTGGAACATGAATCCAAAGAATAGCTCTTCCAATAGTTGTTTTGATTATTTTTTTTTTTTCAGTTAAATTTTTTTTTTCATCCTTTTTATATTCTAATATGCGGATTTTAACAATAGAATGCAAATCTACGGCTCCGAGGGAGTACATATACTCAGCTTCTTTAGGACTTGATAGCAACATATTTTCGCCTTTTCCATTAATTTTTTTTCTTGTCATATAATATATTCCAAGAACTACGTCTTGAGATGGAACAATAATTGGTTCTCCATTAGCAGGAGAAAGTATATTTTTTGTTGACATCATTAAGGAACATGCTTCTTTTTGTGCTGTTTTAGTTAAAGGTATATGAATAGCCATTTGATCACCATCAAAATCCGCATTATAAGCTGCACATACTAAAGGATGTAGTTGTATAGCTTTTCCTTCAATTAGAATTGGTTCAAAAGCTTGTATTCCTAATCGATGTAATGTAGGAGCTCGATTTAATAATATTGGATGTTTATGAATTACTTCATCTAGTATATCCCACACTATAGGTTCTTCCTTCTCCACCATTTTTTTAGCAGATTTAATTGTTGTAGCTAAATTTCTTTGCTCTAATTTTCCATATATAAAAGGTTTAAATAATTCTAAAGCCATTTTTTTAGGTATTCCGCATTGATTTAAATGTAAATACGGACCTACAGTGATAACAGATCTTCCAGAATAATCTACTCTTTTTCCTAATAAATTTTGTCTAAATCTACCTTGTTTTCCTTTAATCATATCAGCTAAAGATTTTAACGGTCTTTTATTTGATCCCGTTATTGATCTGCCTCTTCGACCATTATCTAATAATGCATCAATAGCTTCTTGGAGCATTCTTTTTTCGTTTCTCACAATAATTTCAGGAGCAAATAATTCTAATAAACGTTTTAATCTGTTATTTCTATTTATAACTCTTCGATATAGATCATTTAAATCTGATGTTGCAAATCTTCCTCCGTCTAATGGTACTAATGGTCTTAAATCTGGTGGTAATATTGGTAATACTGTTAGAATCATCCATTCCGGTTTATTTTTTGAAGTTAATAGTGATTCTATTAATTTTATTCGTTTTGTTACTTTTTTTCTTTTTGTTTCTGAATTGACTTTTAACACTTCTTTTTTAAGAATTTTACATGTTTTTTTTAAATCCATATTTTTTAAAAGATTTTGTATAGCTTCAGCTCCCATTTTTGCTTCAAATTCATCTTCATTTTCTTCTAAAGCCTGAATATATTGATCTTCTGATAATACTTGATATTTTTCTAAATTAGTTATTCCTGGATCAGTTATAACATAAGATTCAAAATATAAAACTCTTTCAATATCTCTTAAAGGCATATCTAATAATAGTCCGATTCTTGAAGGTAATGATTTTAAAAACCAGATATGAGCTATTGGAGCAGCTAATTCAATATGACCCATCCTGTCTCTTCTAACTTTGCTTTGTGTAACTTCAACACCGCATTTTTCGCATATTACACCTCTATGTTTTAATCGTTTATATTTACCGCATAGGCATTCATAATCTTTTATTGGACCGAATATACGAGCGCAAAATAATCCATCACGTTCTGGGTTTAAAGTTCTATAGTTTATTGTTTCAGGTTTTTTAACTTCTCCAAAAGACCATGATCGTATAACTTCAGGTGATGCTAACGAAATTTTAATAGAATCAAATTCTTCTACTTTTTTATTTTTTTTAAAAAGTTTTAATATATCTTTCATAGATTATTTCTTATAAATATATAATAGTTAGCAAACAGGATAATGATAATGAATTATATTGTTATATTAAAAATAATTTTCTTAATTATTGTTTAATTCAATATTTATTCCTAAAGAACGTATTTCTTTTACTAAAACATTAAAAGATTCTGGCATACCTGGTTCCATATTATGTTTTCCACTAACAATGTTTTTATACATTTTAGTTCTTCCAGTTACATCATCTGATTTTACAGTTAACATTTCTTGTAAAGTATGTGACGCTCCGTATGCTTCTAAAGCCCATACTTCCATTTCTCCAAATCTTTGCCCACCAAACTGTGCTTTCCCACCCAGCGGTTGTTGTGTAATTAAACTATATGATCCAGTAGATCGAGCATGCATTTTATCATCTACTAAATGGTTTAGTTTTAACATATACATGTATCCAACGGTAACATTTCTTTCAAATTTTTCACCTGTTCTACCATCGAATAATGTAATCTGTCCAGAAGTAGAAAAATTACTCATTTTTAATAATTTTTTTATTTCTTTTTCATTAACACCATCAAAAACTGGTGTAGCAATAGGTAATCCTATACGTAAATTTTTTGCTAATTGTAATATTTCTATATCAGAAAAATTATCTAAATTAATTTTTTGATTTATATTTTCACCAAGATTATATACTTTTTGTAAAAATTTACGGATTTTATATATTTTTTTATTTGTTTTTAGCATTCTATTAATTATATTTCCAATACCTTTTGCTGCTAATCCTAAATGTGTTTCAAGAATTTGACCTAAATTCATACGTGAAGGTACACCTAGAGGATTTAATACAATATCAATAGGTTCACCATTATTATCATAAGGCATGTCTTCAACAGGATTTATTTTTGATACAACTCCTTTATTTCCGTGTCGACCAGCCATTTTATCACCTGGTTGTATTTTTCGTTTTACAGCTAGAAAAATTTTTACAATTTTTAAAATTCCTGGAGCTAATTCGTCACCTTGTATTATTTTTTTAGTTTTTTCTTTAATTTTTTTTTTAAATTTTTTTTGTAGTTGTTTATATTGTATTTTTAATGTATGAATTTTTTTTTTGATTTTTTTTGGATATTTTATTTTTTTTTTAAAATATTCATTTAAAGAATTAGCTACAATACAATTTATTTTTGTTTTTAATGTAAGTAATATTTTGTTTATTCGATTGATAATATTTAATTCAAAAATTTTTAATTCTTCTGTTAAATCTTTTTTTGCTTTTTTTAATAGCATTTCTTCTATTTCTATTGTGCGTTTGTCTTTTTTTACTCCATCTCTAGTAAATATTTGTACATCGATCACAGTTCCATTAGTTCCGTTTGGAACACGTAGAGAGGAATCTTTTACATCAGAAGCTTTTTCTCCAAAAATTGCTCTTAATAATTTTTCTTCAGGAGTTAACTGAGTTTCTCCTTTTGGGGTAACTTTTCCTACTAGAACATCACCACTAGATACGTCAGCACCTATATATATAATTCCCGAAGTATCTAATTTAGATAATGCTGATTCTCCAATATTAGGTATATCTGATGTAATTTCTTCTATTCCAAGTTTTGTATCTCTGCAAATACAAGATAATTCTTGAATATGAATTGTAGTAAATTTATCTTCTCTTTCTACTTTTTCTGAAATTAATATTGAATCTTCAAAATTGTATCCATTCCAAGGCATAAATGCAACGCGCATATTTTGTCCAAGTGCTAATTCTCCTAAATCAGTTGAAGGTCCGTCAGCTAAAACATCACCTTTTTTAATAGAATCATTTAAATTAATACATGGAATTTGATTAATACAAGTATTTTGATTAGATCTTGAATATTTTGTAAGATTATATATATCTATTCCTGATTCATAAGTACGAATTTTTTCATCTTTAATTCGTACAACAATACGTGAAGCATCAACATATTCAATTTTTCCACTTCTTTTAGCAATAATTGTTACACCAGAATCAATAGCTACAGATCTTTCCATTCCTGTACCTACTAATGGTTTTTCTGATTTTATTGTAGGAACTGCTTGTCTTTGCATATTTGCACCCATTAATGCTCTATTTGCATCATCATGTTCTAAAAATGGTATTAAAGATGCTCCTACTGAAACGATTTGTTGTGTCGATATATCCATATAATTTACTTTTTTATTTTTAAATAAACCAAATTCTCCATTATATCTACATGTAACAAATTTTTTATAAAATTTTCCAAATTTATTAATTTTAGTATTAGCTTGAGCAATAATATAATTACCTTCTTCAATAGCTGATAAATATTTAATTTTTGTTGTGACTGTACCATTTTTTACTTTTCTATATGGAGTTTCTAAAAAACCATACTGATTTGTTCTCGCATATATAGATAAAGAATTAATTAAACCAATATTTGGTCCTTCTGGTGTTTCTACTGGACATACTCTACCATAATGTGTAGGATGCACATCTCGTACTTCAAAACCTGCTCGTTCTCTAGTTAATCCTCCTATTCCTAATGCAGAAATTCTACGTTTATGTGTAATTTCTGCTAATGGATTGTTTTGATCCATAAATTGAGATAATTGACTAGATCCAAAAAATTCTTTTATAGCAGAAGAAATGGGTTTAGCATTAATAATATCTTGAGGCATTAGTGTGTCTAAATCACTCAGAGATAGTCTTTCACGTACAGCTCTTTCTACCCTAACTAATCCAATTCTAAATTGATTTTCAACCATTTCCCCAACTGATCTTACTCTTCTATTACTTAAGTGATCAATATCATCAATTTCTCCTTTTCCATTTTTAATATTAATTAATTTTTTAATTACATCTATAATATCTTCTTTATTTAATATTCCTGATCCTTTTTTTTCTTTTCTTTTAAGAGATTTATTAAATTTCATTCGTCCAACAGGAGAAAGATCATATCTTTCCTGAGAAAAAAAAAGATTATTAAATAAATTTTCTGCGGCTTCTTTAGTAGGTGGTTCTCCTGGTCGCATAATTTTATATATTTCAATTAATGCTGTTAATCGATCTTTAGTTGTATCAATTTTTAAGGTTTCTGAAATATACGCTCCGTTATCAATATTATTAGTAAATAATACATAAAATTTTTTGTTATTAAAATTTTTAATTTTATTAAATTCATCTTGTGTTAATGTTGTATTTGATTTTATTAATATTTCTTTTGTTTTTGGATGGTAATAATTTTTACTTATAGTTTTTCCATATAAATATTCTTCAGGAATTTGAATTGTTTTGATTTTTTTTTTCTTTAGTTTTTTTATATGTTCTGTTGTTATTCTTTCTCCTTTTTTTATATATCTTTTTTTGTTTTTTATAATTTCAAATGGAATGATTTCTCCTTTTAATCGTTTAGGAATTAAATACATATAAATATTTTTATTTTTAATATAAAAAATATCATGTTTAAAAAATATTTTTAAAATTTTTTCTGTACTAAAATTTAAAGCATGTAATAATACAGTAGCTGGTATTTTTCTACGACGATCTATTCGTATAAATAAATGATCTTTAGGATCAAATTCAACATCTAGCCAAGATCCTCGATAAGGAATAATTCTTGCGTTGTATAATATTTTTCCTGAAGAATGTGTTTTTCCTTTGTCACTATCAAAAAAAACACCCGGACTTCTATGTAATTGTGATACTACGACTCTTTCAGTACCATTAATAATAAATGTACCATTATGTGTCATTAATGGTAATTCACCCATATATACTTCTTGTTCTTTAATGTGTTTTACGTTTGTATTTTTTGAATCTTTTTCATAAATAATTAGTTGTAATTTTACTCTTAATGGAACAGAATATGTAGTTCCTCTAGTTTTTGATTCATACATATCAAATAATTTTTTTCCTAATGTATATGATACATATTGTAGTTCAGCACATCCGTTATAACTACGTATAGGAAAAATTGATTGAAAAGCAGATTCTAATCCTTGATAATTGTTTTTTTTTGGTTCAATAAATTTTTTAAATGAATCTATTTGAATAGATAATAAGTAAGGAATATCTAAAATTTTTGGTTGTTTTCCAAAATTTTCACGAATACGTTTTTTTTCAGTATAAGAATAAATCATTATTTCCTCAATATGTTAATAAAAATTAAAAATTTTTAGTTATAAATATAAATGTATATTTGGTATGATTTTGAATAGAAATAATATTTTTAATTTTAAATATATTTTATTAATACTAATGAGATTAATTATTTGTATTATATAAATATATATTTAACTAGTGACTTAATAATTATTAGTCACTAATTTTTATATATATATTGAAATAGATATGAATATTCTAATTTTATGTAATTTCAGCTTCAGCACCTGAATCTATAAGATTTTTTTTTAAAGATTCAGCATCTTGTTTATTGATGTTTTCTTTAATAATAGTAGGCGCTGATTCTACTAGATCTTTAGATTCTTTTAATCCTAATCCTGTTGTACTTCTTATAATTTTAATAATCGCTACTTTATTTGGTCCTATAGCATTTAATTTAACAGTAAAAGCTGTTTTCTCTTCTGGTACTTTTTCTTGAATAGTTTGTGTAGAATTTAATGAAATATTTGATGAAATATTAAATTTTTTTTCTATATTAGAAATTAATTTCATAATATTTTTTATTGACATTTCAGAAATTGCATCTAGAATCTCTTTTCTAGTAATTGACATAAATTTTATTCCTAAAATATTTAATAGTATATAGATAATGTAAATTTTATATTATTTTTTTGTAATATTTTGTAATACTCTAATAAATTTTCCTAAAGATATTTCCTTTAATAAAATAACAAATTTAGTAATTGATTCTATATGAGTTGGTAAATTTGCTAAATCTTTTATTTCATGAATATTTAATATTTTTTTTTCATAAATAGCATTTAAAATTTTAAAATTAATATTTTTTTTATTAAATTTTATAAATAATCTACTTGCACTGCCAGGATGTTTCATTGAAAATCCTACTAAAATCGGTCCTTTTATTATATTTATTAATTTAGAAAATATTGTTTTTTTTAAAGATTTTTTTAATAATGTATTTCTTATAACATATATTTTTATATTATTTATTTTAGCTTTTTTTCTTAATTTATTAATAATGTTTACAGTAATTTTTGAAGGATTTGCTGTAATGATAGATAATGATTTATTTGCTACATTATTAATTTTTTTTATTATTTTTTTTTTTTTATTACGATTTAATGCCATTTTTTTATCCTAATTATGATTATTTTTTATAATTTATAAAAAATAATTTATACTATGAATGTTCAGGATAGAAGGCTTACTTGTATATTTTATTAAATATTTAATATATATTTTATTGAAAAGAATATTTAACTAAGAATAATAACGAGTATTATTTTTAATATTATTATCTTACAAGGATAAATGATCTATTATAATTCCTGGACCCATAGTAGTAGAAATATTTATTTTTTTATAATAAATTCCTTTAAATTGATTGGGTTGAGATTTTTTTATATCTTGGTATAATGTTAAAAAATTTTCATATAATTCTTTTTCAGAAAAATTTATTTTTCCAAAATTACTATGTATAATTCCATTTTTATCATTTCTATAATTTATTTTTCCTTTTTTTGCTTCTTGTATTGCTTTTTTTATATCTTTAGTAATTGTTCCAAATTTTGGATTAGGCATAATTCCTTTTGGTCCTAATATAGGGCCTAATTTTCCAACAATATGCATAGTTTCTGGTGATGCAATTACTAAATCGATTTTTTTTTTTTGATTTGTTATTAGATTAGCTAAATCTTCTAGTCCCACATAATCAGCTCCTGCTAATTGAGCAATTTTTATATTTTTACCAGTAGTAAATACTGCAATTTTAATTGTATTACCAGTTCCGTGTGGTAATAATACTGATCCTCTAACATTTTGTTCTGATTTTTTAGGATCAATATTTAAATTAAATGCAGCATCAATGCTTTCAATAAATTTAGCAGATTTTTTGTTTTTTAATAGTTGAATTGCTTCTTTTATATTGTATATTTTTTTATTTTTTTTATTAAAAGTATAATTTTTTTTTTTTTTTTTCATAATTATTCCTGTATAACAGAAATGCCCATAGAACGTGCTGTTCCCTCAATAGTTTTTACTATTTTATCTATATTTGATCCAGTCATATCAATCATTTTTTGTTTAGCAATATCATATATTTGTTTTTTTGTAATTTTTCCAATAATTTCATGTTTTGGTTTTTTAGATCCGATTTTTATTCCTAAAGATTTTTTTAATAAAATTGAAGCTGGCGGAGTTTTAATAATAAAAGTAAAACTTTTATCAGAATAAACAGTTATAAGTACTGGTACTGGCATTCCTTTTTCTTTTTGTAATGTTTGTGAATTAAAATTCTTACAAAATTCCATAATATTAACTCCTTTTTGTCCTAAAGCTGGTCCTATTGGAGGACTAGGATTTGCCATTCCACATGGTATTTGTAATTTTATATATGATGTAATTTTTTTATTAATCATATAATTCCTTATTTTATGTGATTATAGAAATATTTTTTATTAGATAGAATTTAATATTTTTCAACTTGTCTAAAATCTAATTCAACAGGTGTTGAACGTCCAAATATTGATACAGAGACTTTGAGTCTGTTTTTTTCATAATCGATAGTTTCAACAATTCCGTTAAAATCTGAAAATGGACCATCATTTACTCGAACATTTTCTCCTGGTTCAAATATTTTTTTTGGTCTAGGTTTATCACCAATTTTTTTAAGTTTATCTAAAATTAAATTAATTTCATGGTTGTTAACTGGAGTTGGTTGTTCAGAAGAACTACCTATAAAACCTAATACTTTTGGTAAATTTTTAATTATATGCCAACTATAATTGTTCATTATCATATGAATTAAAATATATCCTGGAAAAAATTTATAATCACTTTTTTTTCTTTTTCCCTTTTTTATTTCTATTACTTCTTCAGAAGGTATAATAACTTTTCCGAAAATTTCTTTCATTTTTTTTATTTTTTCATTATTTATAATTGATTGTAATACTTGATTTTCAAATCCTGAAAATGTTTGAAGTACATACCATTTTTTTTTATTTATACACAATTTTATAACCTCGGAGTAAGTACCCAAGATATTATTCTAAGTATAATTCCATCTAATAGCCATAAAAATATAGATGTTAAAATAGTTAGTAATAAAATTATTCCTGTTATTTTTAAAGTTTCTTTATAATTTGGCCAAATAATATGAGACAATTCTATTTTTATAGAATGTATAAATTTTAGAGTATGTTGACCGATATTAGTATTTATAAAAATACTAACTATTAATATTAATAATGTACTAAAATATATTATCTTTGTTATTTTTAAAAATTTATAAACAAAAAAATAATAATTCACTATTATTGATAATATAATTAAAAATATGCACAACCATTTTATTTTTTCAGCATGATTTATGTATATTTTATGTATATTCTGAATATGCATAATCATAAGATCTCTTATAAAATTTAATTTTAAAAAACAATTGTATATAAAATTGTTTTTAAAAAAATAATATTATGAATTTTGAATTTTTATTTTTAGTTTATTTTAAATTAAAATATCAAAAATTGATTTTTTTTTTTTGATGTATGTGTGATTTTCCGAAAAGAATAAAAAATTATATTATTAAACGATTTTAATGCTGATACCTAGATTTGAACTAGGGACCTCATCCATACCAAGGATGTGCTCTACCTAACTAAGCTATATCAGCTAAAAACTAAAAATATCTATAAAATAAAATAAATATAATTTTAAAAATTATATAGCGGTCAGCGGGAATCGAACCCGCATCATTAGCTTGGAAGGCTAAGATAATATCCTTTATACGATGACCGCTTTAATTTGTATTGGTGGGAGAAGGATTCGAACCTTCGAAGTCAATGACGTCAGATTTACAGTCTGCTCCCTTTGGCCGCTCGGGAATCCCACCATTTTTTTTTTGCCGGCTACCGGAATTGAACTGGTGACCTACTGATTACAAGTCAGTTGCTCTACCTACTGAGCTAAGCCGGCATATTTGATTAATAAAAAAATTATAAAAGTAAAAGAAAAATTATTTAAACAAATAATTTTTTAATTAAACTTAATAAATAAGTAAAAAATTTTATAGCTTTTAAAAACATATATTATTATTATATAAATAATAGTTAAATTTTAAATAAAATTTAAATATTATTTAAATTCCTAATTTTATTTTAAATAAATATTTTTTATTTTTTCATTATAGCATATATTTAATAAATATAAAATATATAAATTAATAAATAAATACTTTTATATTTTTTTATAATAAAAAGTTATTTTTTTTAAAAAAATATAGATTTTTCATTTAAATGAAATATATTTTTTTATATTTTTTTCTTATATAATATTATTTATATTAATTAATATAATTTGGATATATATATGGTTACAGAAATAAAAAATATTAAAAAATTATATACTGATAAAATATATAATTTAAAAAATAAAATTAAAATATCTTTCGAAGTATTTCCTCCTGGAGATATATTTTTACAGAAGAAATTATTTAAATCTATTAAAATATTAAATCAATTTAATCCAGAATTTTTTTCAGTTACTAATAGTACAAAAATTAATAGTTTTGATCAGACATTTTTTATTGTTAAAAAAATACGTGAATTAATTCATTGTACTGTTTTTGCTCATTTTACTACTATAGGATGTAATGAATTAAAAATAGAAAAGATAGCACATCGATATTGGAATCATGGAATTAAAAATATTATTGCTTTAAGAGGTGATTTACCTGTATTATATTCTAGAAAAATAATATATGCAGTAGATCTAATTAAATTATTAAATTCAATAAATAAATTTAAAATATTTGTTGCTGCTTATCCTGAAGGACATCCAGAGTCAAAAAATATTCAAGAAGATTTAAATAATTTAAGAAATAAATTAGATTTAGGAGTGAAACAAGCTATTACTCAATTTTTTTTTAATATTGATAAATTTTTAAAATTTCGAGATACATGTTTTTCTTTAGGATTAAATGTAAATTTAATACCAGGTATTTTGCCTATTTTAAATTTTGAACAATTAAAAAAATTTTCTAATATGACAAATGTTGAAGTTCCAAAATGGATTTTAAATACTTTTCATAGACATAAAAATGATGAAAAAAAATGTATTTCTTGTAGTGTATATATTATTATTGATTTAATTATAAAATTATATAATGAAGGAATTACACATTTTCATTTATATACATTAAATCAGCCCCATCTAATTTCTTTAATTTGCCAACGATTAGGTTTAGTATAATTTTTAAAAATATATAATATATATTTTTAAAAATTAATAAAAATTAAAATAATATTTTAAAAAATTTCTTATTTTAATTGTTTTTTAATTTAATAATATTAATTTATAGTAAATAAATTTTTTAAATATTTTAGTAATAAATATTTTATAATTTAATATTATATATAATATAGGATTAAATAATGGGTGTTCCTTTAATTATAAAAATTGGTGGTATTTTTTTAAAAAATGATATTGCTATGAAACGTTTTTTTATAGAATTAAATAAGTATATTAAATTAAATGATCATCCTATTATACTTGTGAATGGTAAAAATAGTATTTTTACTAATGTTATTAAAAATAAGAATTTAAATAATAAAAAAAATAATTTTTTTTCAATTAAAAATATTAATACTACAAATCTTTTATCTATTTTATTACCTAATATTGTAAATATACAGTTATTAGCGCAATCAAAAAATTATGATGTTCATGGAAATTCTGTTTTATTACCAGATTTTTTTAATAATTTGATAAATATATCAAATTGTTATAGTGTAATTAAAAATTTTTTAAAATATAAAAAAGAAGAAATATTAAAATATATAAATTTTTTAAAAATGTTTTTTAAAAAGAAAATTATTCCTTTTATTTGTTCAATGGGTTTTGATAAAAAAGGTAATATTTTTAATATTAATTCTGATATAGTATCAATGATTTTAACTATTATATTAAAAGGAAAATTGATTTTTTTAACAGATGTAAGTTCAGTTTTAAATAACAAAGGTCAACAAATTAAAAAAATTTATTCTAAAGAAATAGATTATTTTATTAAATCTGGAATTATTACTGATGGTATGATAATAAAAGTTCAATCTGCTTCTATAACATCTAAATTTTTAAAAAAACCAGTTAAAATATCAGGTTGGCATTATTCAGAAGATTTATTTAATTTATTTAATAATAAGTCTATTGGTACAAAAATTTATGAGTAAAGATAATATACAGGATAGGTTTTAAAATATGAAAAAAACTATTGTTTTAGCTTATTCAGGTGGTTTAGATACATCTGCTATTATACCTTGGATAAAAGATAATTATAATTTTGATGTTGTAGCTTTTGTAGCAGATATTGGTCAATCAAAAAAAGATTTGTATAAAATTAAAGAAAAAGCAATTATTTCTGGTGCTTCTGATTGTTATATTTCGGACTTAAAAGATATTTTTGTAAAAAAATATGTTTTTCCTATGTTAAAAACTGGAGCTATTTATGAAGGAGAATATTTATTAGGCACAGCTATAGCACGTCCTTTAATTGCTAAAGCACAAGTAGATTATGCTAAAAAAATTAATGCAATAGGATTGTGTCATGGATCTACAGGAAAAGGGAATGATCAAGTTCGGTTTGAATTAGCTTATTCAGCATTAGCACCTTCTTTATTAGTAATTGCCCCTTGGAGAGAATGGAAATTTCAATCTAGAGAAGATTTATTAAAATATTTAAAAACAAAAAATATTGTTACAAATGTAAATAAGAAGAAAATTTATAGTAGAGATGAAAATATATTTCATGTATCTACGGAAGGTGGAATTTTAGAAGATCCTTGGAATCCTGCTAATGAAGATTGTTGGTTTTGGACAAAAAGTCCTTTAAACGCTCCTAATAAACCTAAAAAAATATCTTTAAAAATTGAAAAAGGTTGTGTTGTTTCTATAAACAATAAATTTTTTAATGAATTTAATTGTTTAAAGAGATTAAATAAAATAGGTGCAAAACATTCTATTGGTAGAATTGATATTGTTGAAAATCGTCTTATTGGAATGAAATCTAGGGGATGTTATGAAACACCAGGTGGAACAATTATTTACAAAGCTTTAAGATCTTTAGAGCAATTAGTATTTGATAGAGAATGTATGTATTGGAAAAATAAGATTGCTTTACAATTATCTTCGATTATTTATGATGGAAAATGGTTTACCCCAATTCGTAAATCTCTTCAAAAATCTTCTGATATATTATCAAGTAGTATATCTGGAAAAGTAGTAGTAGAATTGTATAAAGGATCGGTAAGAATATTACAAAAAAAATCATTAAATTCTTTATATTCAAAAAAATATGTTACTTTTGGAAAAGATAATGTATATAATCAAATAGACGCAAAAGGTTTTATTCGTTTGTTTTCTCTATCATCTCGTATTCGAGCATTAAAAAATAAAAAATAATACATAATTATATATTTTTTTGAGGTAAATATATGTCTTTATGGGGTGGAAGATTTACAAAAATCTCTAATACTGAATTTGATAGTTTTAATAATTCTTTACGTATAGATCATAGATTAATAAAAGATGATATTAAATCTTCAATTGCATGGTCAAAAATATTATTAGATGTACAAGTTTTAACTAAAAAAGAACAAAAAATTATAGAGAACACATTATTATCAATTTTAAAAAAAAATAAAAATAATTTTACTAAAATATTATCTTCAAATTCAGAGGATATTCATAGTTGGTTAGAAACTACTGTAATTAATACAATAGGTGATTTAGGAAAAAAATTATATACAGGTAGAAGTCGTAATGATCAAATTGCAACAGATTTAAAGCTATGGTGTAAGAGAAAATCAAAAAAAATTTGTAGGAGAATTATTCAATTACAAAATGATTTTTTGGATAATGCATATTTACATATAAATACTATTATTCCTGGATATACTCATTTGCAAAGAGCTCAACCTATTACATTTTCTTATTGGTGTTTAGCATATATTGAAATGTTAGAAAGAGATCGATTACGAATTTTAAACTTGACTCAATTTTTGAATTCTTCTCCATTAGGATCCGGCGCTATATCAGGTACATCATGGGAAATTGATAGAAAAAAATTAGCTTTTTTTATGGGATTTTCAGAGATTACAAAAAATGCTTTAGATAGTGTTTCAGATAGAGATTTTATTTTGGATATTTTATCTGCTGCTGCTATTAGTATGATGCATTTATCTAGATTTTCAGAAGATTTGATATTTTATAATTCAGGTGAAGCTAATTTTATTGAATTATCAGATTCTATTACATCTGGTTCATCATTAATGCCACAAAAAAAGAACCCTGATATTTTAGAACTTATTAGAGCTAAATGCAGTAGTGTTTATGGTTCTTTATTTTCTATGTTTTCATTATTAAAAGGTTTACCATTGTCTTATAATAAAGATTTTCAAGAAGATAAAAATCATTTATTTTCAGGATTAGATATTTGGGAAGATTGTTTAAAGATTAGTAGTTTAGTCTTAAAAAATATTAAATTAAAAAAATCTAATTGTAAAAAATCAGCACAATTAGGTTATAGTAATGCAACAGAATTAGCTGAATATTTAGTTAAAAAAGGAATATCTTTTAGAGATTCTCATCATATTACTGGAAAAATTGTTATAGCATCAATTAAAAAAAATAAGTGTTTAGAAGAATTAGATTTATTATTTTTAAAAAAATATTGTTCAAAAATTGAATCTGATGTATATCAACATCTTTCATTAGAATCCTGTTTAAATAAAAAAAATTCTATTGGTGGTGTTTCTAATAAACAAATTAAGATTTCTTTAGATCAAGTAAAAAAACGTTTGAGTACATTTAAATAAATAAAATATATATTTATATAAGTAAAAATATATTTTTAAATAAATATATATTTAATATCACGCGATATATTATTAATATCGTGTGATATTAAAATTATTAAATTTTGATAGAAAAAATTTATAAAGTAAAAATAAAAATATTTTTTGTGTTATACAAAAATTTTTAATAAATTTTTGTATGAAAAAAAAATTTTTTTTTTCATATTATTTTATATATATAATATATTTTATATATATAATATATTTTATATATATAAATTTTTTAGTTTAAATATGTTAAAATAAAAAGTGTATTTTTTTTATAAATTTTGTTAATTTTCATATTAAGGTTTTATTTGTATTAAAATTTTTTTTTATTAAATATTTTTGTAAGAATTTATATATTTTGATATGTTTTTTAATTTTTATTTTATTTTTACGAATTATCTAAAAAACTTTTTAAAATTTCTGATCGACTAGGATGTCGAAGTTTTCTTAAAGCTTTGGCTTCTATTTGTCGTATTCTTTCTCGTGTAACATCAAATTGTCTACCTACCTCTTCTAATGTATGATCAGTATTCATATCGATTCCGAATCTCATTCGAAGTACTTTTGCTTCTCTATCTGTTAAACCTGATAATACATCATTTGTTATTGTTTTTAAACTTTCTGAAGTTGCAGATTCTAATGGTAGTTCTAAATTTGTATCTTCAATAAAATCACCTAAATGTGTATCATCATCTTCTCCTATTGGAGTTTCCATAGATATAGGTTCTTTTGCTATTTTTAATACTTTTCTTATTTTTTCTTCAGAAATTAACATTTTTTCTGATAATTCTTCAGGAGTAGGTTCCCGCCCGATTTCTTGTAACATTTGTCTAGAAATTCTATTTAATTTATTAATTGTTTCAATCATATGTACTGGAATACGTATTGTTCTAGCCTGATCAGCAATAGATCGAGTAATAGCTTGTCGTATCCACCATGTTGCATAGGTAGAAAATTTATATCCTCTTCTATATTCAAATTTATCTACTGCTTTCATTAATCCAATATTTCCTTCTTGAATTAAATCTAAAAATTGTAATCCTCTATTTGTATATTTTTTTGCAATAGATATAACTAGTCTTAAGTTTGCTTCCACCATTTCTTTTTTTGCTCGTTTTGCTTTTTCTTCTCCTAATATGATACGTTTATTTATATCTTTAATTTGTGTGATTTTTAATTTTGTTTTTTTTTCTATTATTAATAATTTTTTTATTCTTTTTATAATTTCTTTTTTAATAAATTTTAATTTATATAACCATGATTTTTTTTTTTTTATAACAGAATAAAAATTTTTATAATTTTTTTTGTGTTTTTTAAAAAATTTCAAAAATTTTTTTTTAGGTATTTTACAAGTATGTACACATAAATTCATTATTTTTTTTTCTTGTAATGTTATTTTATGTATCTCATTTCTCATATTTGTTACTAAATAATCAAATTGTTTTGGAGCTAATCTAAATTGTTTGAATATTTTTGATAGTTTATGAATAGCATTAATTGAATCTTTATGATTTCTTGGTTTATTTTGTATAATATGATTTGTTATGTAATATTGTTTTTTTAATTGTGAAAATTTTTTTTTTGCTAAAATTGGATCAATATGATTATAATCATCTATTGTATCTTCATTTTTTTCTGCATTTAATGATTTTTTTTTATTATTATATAATTTTTTTGTTATAACTTCTTCTGTAAAAATTTTTTTTTTAGGCTTCTTTTTTTTATCTATAAAACCTATAATCAATTCTGATAATTTAATATTTCCAAGTTTTACATGATGATATTGTTCTAATAAATACAAAATTGAAGTCGGATATTCAGAAACTGAAGACTGTACTTGATTAATTCCTTCTTCTATTCTTTTAGCTATACCAATTTCTCCTTCTCTTGTTAATAATTCTACAGTACCCATTTCTCTCATATACATTCTTACCGGATCTGTTGTTCTACCAATTTCAGTTTCTACATTAGACAAAACTTGTGTAGCTGCTTCTACGGTATCTTCATCTGTATCAGTAGGAGCTTCATTAATTATTAGTTCTTCTATTTCACGAACTTCTTCTACTATTTGAATACCCAGATCTTTTATCATTTGTATAATATTTTTAATTTGATCAGCATCAACAATATCATTTGGTAAATGATCATGTACTTCTGAATATGTTAAATATCCTTGTTCTTTTCCATGAGAGACTAATAATTTTAATTGTGATTTTGGTTTTTTTTTCATAAGATAATATCCATTTTATTATTTAATCTATTTTATAAATTATGATATACATTTATTTAAAATTATAAAAGTAATTTTATTAAAAATTATAATATGTATATTTTTTATAAATAAATAATAATTCACCTTATTTTATGGATGTTAATGTATAAAATATAAATTTTTTAATTAAATTTTATATTTTTAATATAAATTAATTTTTTACTAATATTCCATATTTTTTTTTTTTCATTTACATCAAAACCTTTTTTTCTTTCTATGGTTATTAATTTATTATATTTATATTCTAAATGTTGTTGTTTAAAATTATTTAAAAATTCTTTAAATGTAAAAAATATTTTTTTTTTTAAAATTATATGATTCCAAGTGCTTAAATATTTAAAAATTTTTCCTAATTTAGAAAATCGAAAAAATTCGAGTAAATATCCAGTTTTAAAAATTTTTTTTTTTTTAATTAATTCAATTAATTTTATAAGTATTTTTTTTCCTTGTATATGTAATTTTTTTATTTTTTTTATGTTTTTTATTTTTTTTACTAATTTAGGATATTGTATTATTAAACTAATTAATAATCGCATAGTAGTAATTTTAACAGGTTTATTGATTTTTTTTTTTTTTTCTTTCTGAAATTGAATGAGTTTTTTTAATTGATAAGAATCTAATATTCCTATTTTATTACCTAAAATTTTTCTTAAATAAATTTTTATTATTTTACTTGGAATTTTTTTAATTAGCGGGATTGTTATTCGACTTAATTTAATGCAGTCATTAATACAACTTAAATTTATTTTATTAGTAACTTTTTTAAAAAAAAATGAATAAAATGATTCTGATTTTTTTATTCTTTTTTCAAATTTTTTTTTTCCTTCTTTAATAATTAAACTACTAGGATCTTCATTTTTAGGTAACAAAAGAAAATTTATAATATATTCATCATATAAGAAAGGTAATATTAAATTCAATGATTTCCAAGATGCTATTCTACCTGCTTTATCTCCATCAAAACAAAATATAATTTTTTTACTAATTTGAAAAATTTTTTTTATTTGATATGTAGTAATATTAGTTCCTAATAATGCAATAGAATAATTAATATTTTTTTGAGCTAGTGAAATAACATCAAAATATCCTTCTACAACTAATATTTTTTTTGGTTTAGGATTTTTTAAAATTAATTCATATATTCCATATAAATTTTTTTTTTTAAAAAATGTAATAGTTTCAGGAGAATTTAAATATTTTGGGTAGTTATATTGATTGATAATTCTTCCTCCGAAACCTTTTATAATGCCATATTTATTTTTAATTGGAAATATTATTCTTTCTTTAAATCGATCTTGTTTTATTTTGTTTTTTTCATATATACTTAAACCACAATCAATGATAGTAGATATATTAGTAGTTTTTTTTTTTATAAAATTTGTAATTTGATAATTATTTGATAATGCATATCCTAATGAAAAATTTTTCATTATTTTTGATGTAATGCCACGTTTAATAAGATAGTTATATGCTTGATTTGGTACTTTAAATAAATTTTTTATATAAATTTTTGATGTTTTTTTTAAAATTTTATAAATTTTTTTTTTATAAAAAAACTTTTTTTTAAATTGAGAATTATATTGTATATATGGAATTTTTATTCCATGTAAACTTGTTAATTCATTGATACTACTTAAAAAATCTAATTTTTCATATTGCATTAGAAAATCTATCACATTACCATGTATACCACATCCGAAACAATAAAAAAATTGTTTTTCTGAATTTACAGTAAATGAAGGTGTTTTTTCATAATGAAACGGACATAAAGTTTTATAATTATTTCCAGTTTTTTTTAAAGTGATGTATCTATTAATTATTTCAATAATATTTGTTTTTTCAATAATTTCATGAATAAATTCTTGAGGAATTTTTTTTTTTTTTTTTGTATTCATAACTTATTTTTTTTTGACCGTTATTATATAAATATACGGTCTTAATATTCTGGAATATAAAAAATTTTTATTTAGTACATTCGAATTCGTTTTAGATTTTCACGTGCTAATTTTTTAGAAAGACGTTTAATAGCTGATGCTTTAGCACGTTTTCGTTCAGTAGTGGGTTTTTCATAAAATTCTCTTCTTCTTATTTCTGATAATATTCCAGCTTTTTCACATGATCGTTTGAATCTTCTTAATGCTACATCAAATGGTTCATTATCTCTTATTTTAATAATTGGCATTATAATTCCTATCATAATTTGTAAAATTTATCTTTGAAAAACATTTATATTAAAATTTTTTTTAATAAAAATTTTTATTTTTTATTAAATATTTCTAAAAATATATAAAATATATTGTATCATATTTATAGAAAATATATTATTAGATATATCTTTGTTTATTTTAAAATAAATATATTTTTAGGTAAATATGAAAATATTAGGAATTGAAACTTCTTGTGATGATACTTCGGTAGCAATTTATGATAAAAAACTTGGTTTAATAGATCATCAGACTTTAAATCAAAATAGTGTTCATTCTAAATATCATGGTATTGTTCCTGAATTAGCAGCAAGATCACATTTAAATCAATTGAATTTTTTAATTAAAAATATTTTTTCTAAATATTTTTTATATAATTCTTCTAATTTTAAAAAAAAATTTTTTAAAGCTGTTGCGTATACGGTAGGTCCAGGTCTTTCAGGATCTATAGTAGTGCACAGTTGCAGATCTATTGCTTTATCTTTAGATATTCCATATATTTTGATTAATCATTTAGAAGGACATTTATTATCTGTAATGCTTTCTTATAAAAAAAATCTTTTTCCATTTCTTGCATTACTAGTCTCAGGCGCTAATACACAATTAATTTATGCTAAATATTTAGGTAAATACATAATATTAGGTCAAACTTTGGATGATGCTGTCGGAAATGTTTTTGATTATATAGCGAAGATTTTAGGTTTAGGATTTCCTGGAGGAAAAAATTTGTCTGATTTAGCTAAATATGGAATATCAGGAAAATATTTTTTTCCGAGACCTATGACTAAATATTCAAATTTGAATTTTAGTTTTTCGGGATTAAAAACACATGTAAAAAATGTTATTTTAAATAGTTCTGATTCTTTTCAAGAAAAATCTAATATTGCTAAATCTTTTGAAGAAGCTATAGTAGATACTTTAATTATTAAATGCAAATTAGCTATAAAAAAAATAAAAGTAAAAAATTTTTTAGTATGCGGCGGAGTAAGTTCTAATAGATTATTAAGAATAAAATTAAAAAAATTAATTTATAAAAATCAAAGAAAATTATATTTTTCTAAAAAAAAATTTTGTACAGATAATGCTGGTATGATTGCATATTTAGGATTTTTAAAATATCAACAAGGTATGTATTCATACAATAAATCTTTTTCAATATATCCTAATTTATTGATTAGTGATAATATTAATTATTTATAATAATAATTTTTTTAGAAATAATATTTTTAAATATATTATTATATTTTTAATGTTACATAAAATTTTTAAATATTTATTTTTAAAAAAAATTTTTATTTTTTTATTATTTAGGTATTATTTTGAAAATTTATTTAGTTGGTGGAGCTATTCGTGATCGATTATTGAATATTCCTGTTAGAGATCGTGATTGGGTTGTAGTTGGAATTCGAGATCCTAAAGAAATGTTAAAAAAAAATTATCAACAAGTAGGGAAGGGTTTTCCTGTTTTTATACATCCTAAAACACACGAAGAATATTCTTTAGCTAGAACTGAAAAAAAAAATGGAGTAGGTCATACAGGTTTTTTATTTGATTTTTCTTCTAGAATTACCTTAAAAGAAGATTTAAAGCGTAGAGATTTAACTATTAATGCAATAGCACAAGATTCTTCAGGAAAAATTATTGATTTTTTTAACGGAAAAAAAGATATTCAAAAAAAAATTTTAAGACATGTATCATATTCATTTCAAGAAGATCCTTTAAGAGTTTTGCGTATTGCAAGATTTGCAGCTTTATTATCACATTTAGGTTTTTATATTGCGAAAAAAACTCTTTCTTTAATGAAATTAATTTGTTCTCGTAAAGAATTATTATATTTAACTCCTGAAAGAATTTGGAAAGAAACGCAGAAAGGATTATCTACTCAAAATCCTCATGTTTATTTTCAAGTGTTATATTCCTGTAATGCATTGTTTTTTTTATTTCCAGAAATTAATTATTTTTATAAAAAAACATATTTTTTAAATTCTTTTATTAAACATATTAATTTAGTTCAATATAGTTTAATAGAATTATCAAAAATATCTAAAGTTACAAAAGATATTAATATTAGATTTTCTTATTTTTTACAATTTTTTTATTATGTTTATCCTATTCCAAATATTGGAACTAAAGATTATTTTTTTTATAAAAAACCTGCTTTTTTATTAAAAAAAATGTTAATTAGATTAAAAATTCCAAAAGAAACTAGTGAAATTATTTTTTTTTTATGTGGTTTTCACAATTTTTTACAAAATATTAATATACAAAGTTCAAAGTTAATAATAAAATTTTTTAATATTATTGATGTATGGAGAAAACCCAATAGATTAAATCAGTTAATATATTTAGATTTTTATAATTTTAATTCTTTGAAAAATAAAAAGAATGATTTTTTTTTAGGTAAGTTATTAAAATATATGTTTTCTTTAATTAAAGATATTTCTGTTTGTTCTTTCATAAAAGAAAAGAAATTTAAAGGTATTGAAATAAAAAATGATTTAAATCGTTTAAGAATACAATCTTTTAAAGAAATGAAGGAAAAAATAATATTAAATATATTTTAAAATATATTATAGATTAAATTTTAATTAATATAAATTCATTATAAATAAAATAATTTTGTTATTCCAGCTTTTATTTTATATTTTTTTTTATAAGTGTTAATTTTTTTTTTTGATGTTATAGTCATATTTGTTATTGATTTATTTAAATATATTTTATGAAATATATTTTTAATTAAAAAAATAATTTCTCCAATATATATTTTTTTTGAATTTTTTATTAATGAAATAAAATTAATGATTTTTTTTTCGTTATTATAAATTTTATTTTTTATAGTAATTAAAGTATTTATTTCATTTTGAATTATACAAGAATTTTTTTTAGGAAAAAAACTTTTAATAATTCCATTACATGGAGATACAATAATATTTTTTTCTGATTCAAAAATTATTTTTTTTTTAAAAAATTTTTTTTTTTTAATATTATAAATTTTTTTAATATATCCAGATATTTGTGAAACTATATATTTTTTTTTTTTCATTTTTATATTTAAATGTTAAAGAAATGTTTTAATTGAGAATATTTTATATTTAATAATAGATTATATTGTCTTTTTTATTTTCAATTATTAAAAATATTATTTATTATATTTAATAATTGTTTTTATTAAATTTAAATTATTAAATATGGTGTTTATTATGAAAGATATCTATAATCAAATTTTAAAATTACAATTACAAATTAAATATCATAATTACATGTATCATACATTAGATTCTCCTATTATTTCAGATATTTTATATGATGAATTATATAATAAATTACTTCAATTAGAAAAATTATATTTTAAAAAAAAATCTTTAGATAAAAAAATAAAATTATTAGATCAAGTAGGAGCGAAAAAATTACATATTTTTACTGAATTTTTTCATAAAATTCCTATGCTTTCTTTAAGAAGTATAAATAATATTTCTGATTTTGATTTATTTGATAAAAAAATAAAGGAATATTTTAAACATATTAATGTTATTACATATTTTTGTGATTTTAAATTTGATGGATTAGCTGTTAATTTATTTTATAAAAATGGAATTTTAATTTCTGCTTCTACTCGTGGAAATGGTAGTGTCGGGGAAAATATTACAAAAAATATTTTAATGATTTCTTCAATTCCAAAAAAAATTGCAGGAAGCAATATTCCTAAAAAAATAGAAATACGTGGAGAAATATTTATGAGAAAATCTGATTTTTTTATTTTAAATCAATCTTGTAAATTAAGTGGAAAAAAAGAATTTTCTAATCCTCGTAATGCTGCTGCAGGCTCTGTTCGTCAGTTAAATCCAGAAATTGTAAAAAAAAGAAAGTTAAATTTTTTCGTGTATGGATTTGGATTATTTGATTATAATAAAAAAATTGATAGTCATTATCAAAGATTATTACAAATAAAAAAATGGGGTTTTCCATTATATAAAAATTATTGTGTATGTAAAAATAAAAAAGAAGTAATTCATTTTTATCATTATGCAAATAAAATTAGATCACAATTAGATTTTGAAATTGACGGGATAGTTATTAAACTAGATTCTATTAAATTACAAAATAATTTAGGTTGTATAGAAAAATATCCTAAATGGGCAATTGCATTAAAGTTTTTTTCTTTAGATAAAGAAACTAAAATTTTTAAAATATCATTTAAAGTTGGAAGAACGGGTATTATTACTCCTGTTGCTTATTTTTTTCCAATTAATCTTTTTGGTGTTTCTATAAGTAAAGCTTCATTATATAATATAAAAACAATAAAATTATTAGATATACGTCTTCATGATTATGTTACTGTATACCGTGCTGGTGATGTAATTCCGAAAATTAGAAATGTTTTAATACATAAAAGAAATAAATATACACAGAAGATAATTATTCCAACATACTGTCCTTCTTGTTGTACTAAATTGATTTTTTCTGATGATTTAAAAACATGTTATTGTCCTGCTAGTTTTTCTTGTTTTTCACAAAATGTTAAAAGATTAATTTATTTTTCTTCAAAAAATGGTTTAAATTTTAAAGGTTTAGGAAAAAAAAATATTATTAAATTAATAAATTATGGTTATTTATATACTCCTATTGATTTTTTTTCTTTAACAGTAAAGAAATTAAAAAATATATTTCGTATGGGAGACAAATTATCTGAAAAAATTATTAAAAATATTGCTTTTTCTAAAAGAGTTTCTTTAGATAAATTTATTTGTTCGTTAGGAATTTTTGGTGTTGGAACATCAATTGCTAAACGTTTAGCATATTATTATCGATCTGTAGAAAAATTTTTTAATACTAATTATGATACATTATCTAAAATTGATCATATTGGATATAATATTTCTAATGCAATTATTAGTTTTTTAAAAAATAAAAGTAATAGATCAATTATTTTAAAATTAATTAGAATACTAAATATTTTTATTTAATTTTATAAAAATATATTATTAAAAGTTTTGGGTCGTGCAGGATTTGAACCTGCGACCAATTGATTAAAAGTCAACTGCTCTACCAACTGAGCTAACGACCCTTATTAAAATATTTTTTTGGGTGATGACGGTTTCGAACCGCCGACCTTCTCCGTGTAAAGGAGAAGCTCTACCAACTGAGCTAATCACCCTTTTTTTTTTCTTTATTATTCTATTGTAGAACAGATATATTATGAGTCAATATATATTTTACTTATATTTGTTTATTTGGTTAAAAAATATACAAATATTAATGAAAATTATATATTTAATTTTATTTTTAATAATTTCATTATTTAAATTGAGTATTTATGAAAATTAAAACAAGATTTTCTCCAAGTCCAACTGGTTTACTTCATATGGGAGGAGTTCGTACTGCATTGTATTCATGGCTTTTTGCCCGTAAAAATAATGGTTCTTTTATTTTACGAATTGAAGATACTGATAAAAATAGAGTTAAAAATAATTCAGTACAAGATATTTTATATGGATTAAGATATTTACAATTAAATTGGGATGAAGGGCCATTTTTTCAAAGTAATAGAATTAATATATATAAAAATATAATATTATTTATGTTAAAAAAAGGTATTGCATATAAATGTTATTGTTCTAAAAATCGTCTAGATAAATTACGAAAAAATCAAATTTTAAATAAAAAAAAACCTAAATATGATAATAAATGTCGAAATAAAAATTTTTTTTTAAAAAAATCTAATATTCCTTATGTAATTCGTTTTAAGAATCCTACAAAAGGATTAGTAGAATTTAGAGATATGATTAGAGGAAAAATTAGTATTTCAAATAAAGAATTAGATGATTTAGTAATTCAAAGATCTAATGGAATGCCAACATATAATTTTTGTGTTGTAGTAGATGATTGGCAAATGAATATTACACATATTATCAGAGGTGAAGATCATATTCATAATACACCAAGACAAATTAATTTATTATCTTCTTTAAACGCATATATTCCTCAATATGCACATACATCAATGATTTTAGATAAAAAAAGAAAAAAACTATCTAAACGTTGTTCTTCATATAGTATTATTAATTATATTAATAATGGTTTTATACCTGAGGCTATTTTAAATTATGCTCTTCAATTAGGTTGGTCTTATAAAAATCAAGAAATATTTTCAATTAACGAAATGAAAAATATATTTAATATTAAGTATATTAATAAATCACCAAGCATTATAGATAAAAAAAAATTTTTATGGTTTAATCATTATTATTTAAACAATATATCTTTTAATTTAAAATATAAATATTTTTTTTCTTATTGTAAAAAAAATAATATTTTTTTTGACAAGGATGTAAATATATCTGGAGTTATAAAAGATTTCTTAGGTCGTCATAGTACTTTTAAAGATTTTATTCAAACATATGATTATTTTTATAAAGAAATTAATATTTCTAATATAAAAAATATATATTTATATAATAAATTAATTAATATTACTATATTGAAATTTTTATATAAGAAATTCAATTTGTTAAATAATTGGGATTTAAAAAATATTTTATTAATAATTAAAGAATCAATTTTATATTTTAAAATTTCTTTTAAGGAAATAGCTATTTTAATTAGAATTGTTATTACAGGAAAAAAACAAACACCTAGTATTTCTTCTATAATTTTTTATATAGGAAAAAAAAAATTTTTATTAAGAATTAAAAATTTTTTGAAATATCTGCAATTAAATAATTCAAATTTTAGTAAATAATTTTAAAATTATTCAAAACTTTATATTTTGATTCAATATATTTTTAATTATTATTAACATATTATATGTTAAAATATAAAAAATTTTTATATTAAATATTTTTATTTATTTATATTTTACATATAATATGTATTATAAATTATTTTAATAATTATAAATTTTATAATTATTAAAATTTTTATATTTTAATACTTGGTAAATAATTTTTTATATCTGTATATTCATAATTTCTTTATAAGCATCAATTAATTTATTTCGTGTTTCTAACAATATTTTTTTTTCTTCTTTTTTTGGATTTTCTTTTGGTTCAATAGTTTTATTTTTTTTTGTTTTTTCTGTTTGTTTTGTTATTGTGTTAAAAGTATTTTCTATTTCTGGTATTTGTAAGATTTTTTTCCATATTTTAAAAAAATTTTGACATGTGTTTTCTTGATTTACTTCATTTTGTTCAAAAATTTTAAGATTATTATTATTTATATAATTTGTTTTCATTAAGATTTTTCCTTTTTAAATATTATATATTCATGATAATATTTTTATATTATTATATATAATAATGCAATATTTACTTGTTTTTTTTTTAAATTATTTTTTGTTTTATTATTTCTGGAAAAGAACTATGAATTTTATTAAAAAATTATTTTTTCAAATAAAAAAGAAATTGAATTATCTTTTTTTTTGTATTTTAAAAAAAATCAAATATATTTTTTTTGTTTCTTTAATTAGTATAATTTCTATTATTTCAATTTTTTTATGGTCAAAAAAAGTTCATTATGTAGTGTTATATAATAATCTTTCCCAAGAAGATAGTAAATGGATAATATCAAGATTAAAAATTTTGCATATTCCTTATCGTTGTAATAATTCTTTTAAAACATTATTAGTTCCTGAAGATAAAATTAATATATTAAATTTGTCATTATTAAAAAATAACAATATCTTAAAAAAGAATTTTGGTTTTGAATTATTAGATAAAGAAAAATTTGGTATTAGTCAATTTCATGAACACATTAATTATCATAGAGGTTTAGAAGGAGAATTATCTAAGACCTTAGAACAAATTTTTCCTATACAATGTGCTCGTGTACATTTAGTTTGTAAAAAAGATACTGATTTTTTTGAAAATAATCAAATTCCTTCAGCTTCAGTAATTATTACCTTATTTCCTAATATGCATTTAACATATGAGCAAATTAATGCAATTATTTTATTAATTTCAGGAAGTGTTCCTGATTTATCTTCAGATAATATTGTTTTAGTTGATCAATTTGGAAATATATTAAATAAATATGATTTAAATCATACAAAGTTTTTTAATAATAGTCAATATAAAAAAATTACTATATTAGAAGAATATTATTCTCAACGTATTAAAGATATTTTACTTCCAATTTTAGATTCAAAAGATTTTGTTGTTCAAGTTACTACTAAATTAAAAAAAGATAATCATGCTTCTACATTTTCTGATAAAAATTATAATGTAAATCAAAAAATAGATAATTCTTTTATATCTCCAAATTTTAAAGAATTAAATATTAAAAATATTAAAATTACTGTATTAATTAATTATAAAAAAAATAATTCTGGTAAAATGGTTCCATTATCAAAAAATGAATTAAATAATATAGAAAATTTAGTTAAATCAGTAATTAATTTATCAAAAAATAAATTAAATAATATAGAAAATTTAGTTAAATCAGTAATTAATTTATCAAAAAATAAAGGTGATCGTATAAATTTGATTAATTATATGTTTTTAGATACTCCTAGTGTTATTGATGCATCTTATTCTTTAAAAAATAAAAATTTAAATTTTTCTTTAATTTTGTTTTATTTTTTTGTTTTTTTTCTGTTTTTTTTAATTTTAAAAAATATTTTTGATAGTTATATATTTAATAAAAATAAAAAAAAAAATATTATAAATATACCTGTAAAAGATAATAAAAAAAAAAAAATAATTAATGATATTAATAATCAATTAAATAATCAAGAAAAAAATAAGAATTATTTTTTATCAAAAAAAAATATTATTTTAAAAAAATCTAATTTAATAAAAGATATTATACAATATTGGATAAAGAAAAAATGATATATTTAAATGGTATACAAAAAAGTGTATTATTATTATTTTGTATAGATACTAAAGAAATAATTCATGTTTTAAAAAATTTTAAGAAATCAGAAATTAGTATATTAATTAATGCTATAATATCTTTTGATATACAATTAATTCGATATTCTAATAATATAATTTATGAATATTATAATATTCTGAAAAAAAATAGAATGTATACTTTTAATTTTAAAAAATATATAATTTCTATTTTAGAAAATGTTAAAAATTTAGATATATCGAAAAAATTATTGAAAAATTTTTCTATAAAAAATATTTTTTTAAATAATATATCTTTATTGGAATTATTAGGATCAAAAAATATTTTTTTTTTAATTAAAAAAGAAAATTTTAGTATTATTTCTTCTTTATTATTATATATGAATAATAAAATATTTTTGTCGATTTTATTATTTTTTAATACACACGATCGTTTAAAGATTTTAACTCGAATGATAAATTTTACTGGTTTAAATTATTTTGGTTTTACAGAATTAAATAAAATTGTTATATTTTTTTTGTATAAGTGCAATTGTTCTTTTTTAGAAAAAAATAGAATAGATAAAATTATAAATATTCTATATTTTTTTAAAAAAAAAAATATTATTAAATATATTAAAAATATAAATACATTATATCCAAAATATTTATATCTAACTATTAGTAAATATTTTAAATTTGAAAATATTTTAAATTTTTCTAATAAAAATATTAAATTTATTATTAAAAATAATAATATAAAAAATTTATGTATAATATTAAATATTTCTAATAATTTTATAAAAAAAAAATTTATTAGCAATATGTCAAGTATAGAATATAATTATTTCAAAAAATATATACAAAAAAATAATTGTATTTCATTTGAAAAAATGTATTTTAAAAAAAATTTATTATTAGAAAATATAAAAAGATATATACGTAATGGAAAAATATTAATAATATAAAATAGGTATTTCATATGAAAAATACTATAGAAAAAAATTCTTGGAAGAAATGGAAACCTAAAAAAGATAAAATAAGATTCAATTTTATTAATAAAAAAAAAAATAATATATCTAAAAATATTTTTTTTAAAGAAAATAATTTATATAATAAAAAAAATAATTCTAAAGATTTATTAGACATGTACATAAAAGGATATGAAAAAGGAATTATAGACGGATATCAAAAAGGTTATCAAATTGGCTGGATTCAAGGTTATTCTTCATTTGAAAATTTTTTTTTAAAAAATTTTAAATCTTGTATATATTTTCAATATATAGATTTTTTAAATCAATTTAAATATGCTATTAAAATTTTTAATAATAATTTTTCTAAACGTTTAACAAAAATTATATTTTGTATATCAAAAATTTTAATTGATGATATTTATTTAAAAAAAAAAAAATTTATAATAACAAGAATAAAAAAATTGACTCTTAATCCTAAATATATATTAAAAAAATTACAATTACATATTCATCCTAATAATTATAATTTTATTAAAAAAGAATTTGGTAAATTATTTTATAAATATAATTGGACAATTGTATTAAATGATACATTAGATATTAATAGTTATCGTATTTTTACAGATGATGGAGAAATAGATGCAACAATTAAATCTTTTTGGAATCAAATTAAAAATGCAACTAATTTATTGGATTAATATATATGAATTTTTTATTAAATTCCTGGTTTTATAATACTAATATTTTTGAAAAAAATTTATTAAATATTTCAAACAGTATATATATTGGTAAAGTATTAAGTGTTCATAGTTTAATAATAGAAGTTACTGGAATTTATTCTTCTATTGGAGAATATTGTTGGGTAGAATGTTTTTATAAAGGAATACAATCTACTATAATATGTAAAGTAATGGGTTTTAAAAAAAAAATATTTTTTTTAATACCAATACAAAATTCATATGGTATTTTTCCTGGTGCTAAGGTTTTTTCAGAAAATTATATTTTTAATAAAGATATAAAATTTCAATATTTTCCTTTTGGATCAAAATTATTAGGTAGAGTTTTAAATGGTTTTGGACATCCATTAGATAATTTAGGAGATTTAAATTTAAAAAAGAAATTATTCAATTTTTTTAAAAAAAAACCTATCAACCCGTTAAATAGAAAGCCTATTACAGAAATTTTAGATACTGGTGTATGCGCGATAAATAGTTTACTAACTGTAGGTCGTGGTCAAAGAATGGGAATTTTTTCTCAAGCTGGAATAGGTAAAAGTATGTTGTTAGGTATGATATCAAGGCATACTGATGCCGATATTATTGTTGTTTCTTTAGTTGGTGAACGAGGTAGAGAAGTAAAAGATTTTATTGATAATATTTTAGGTAAAGATAGTTTAAAAAAATCTGTAGTTATTGTATCATCTGCTGATGTTTCTCCAATGTTTAAAATTCAATCTGTAGAATATGCAACAGCAGTTGCTGAATATTTTTGTAATAAAGGAAATAATGTATTACTAATAGTAGATTCGTTAACTAGATATGCAATGGCTTATCGAGAAGTTTCAAATTCTTTATATGAAATTCCTGTTAAAAGGTATCCAGCTTCTATTTTTTCTAATATTCCGTATTTAATTGAAAGAACAGGTAATATTGATAATAAATCAGGTTCAATTACTTCATTTTATACTATTTTAACTGAAGGAGATGAATATAATGATCCTATATTAGATATAACAAAATCAGTATTAGACGGTCATATTATATTATCTAATGTTTTATCAGAATCAGGACATTATCCAGCTATTAATATTGAAAAATCTATTAGTAGACTAATGTCATCTATTGTAGATCATGATCATTATCAGTATTCTATTTATATAAAAAAATTAATTTCATGTTATTATAAAAATTACGATATAATTAATTTAGGAGTGTATACATCTGGAAAAAATAAATTATTAGATCAAGCTATTACTCTTTGGCCTTTTTTAGAAAAATTTTTACAACAAAAATTTTTAGATTGTTGTACTTATAATCAATCTATTTTAAAGTTAAAAAATTTATTAAAAATTATTTAATTAAATAATGGTATTATTATGAAAAATAAAGTTTTTTATATTGATATATTTAAAAAAAAATAAAAATTAATATTAAAAAAAATACAAATATTATTTATAGTTATAAAAAAAAAAAGAAAAAATTAAAAAAAAATTTATTTCTTTTAAAAAAATATTATAAAAAATATAGTTTTTTTTTATATAAAAAAATTATAAATGGAGCAAAAAAATATATTATTCAAATATATTTAAATTTTTTATTAAATTTGCAAAAAATTATAATTAAACAAAAATATTGGATCAATTATTTTTGTGATAAAATTCAAAAAAAAAATATATTATTTAAAAAATTATTTATACAATTAGAAAAATGGAAAATATTAGAATTACGTGTGAAAAATCGTATAAAAAAAGAAAATATTTTATTAGAAGGGCGTCAAGATAATATTTTATCTTCAAATGTTTTTTGTTTTTTATTATTGAAATAAAAATTTTTTATTAATATAATTTTTTATATCATTAATATTAATTTTTATATAAAATTAATATGTTTAAAGAGAAACATTAAACTATGATTATTAAAGAAAAAAAAAAATATCAAAAATTTCTCAGAAATCAATTTTTTTTATGAAAATATTAAAAAAAAATACATCTAAAAATATAATTTTTAAAAATTATATTTTATATAAACAAAATTTTTTTTTTAAAAATTTGTTTAATGATTTTTGTTTTTTTTTTAATAAAATTTTTAAAAAATTGTTTTTTTTTCCAATTAATATACAATTTTTAAAAAGTATATATAAGTATAATTTTAATTTAAATTATTTATTATATTCTAAATATAGAAGTAGATATTTTTTTTTAAATAATATTAAAAATAAATGTATATTATTAATTACAAATGATTTTTTTTCTATTTTTATTAATTCTATATTTGGAAATGTACATTTTAAAAAATATAAAAATTATAATAATAAAAAATTAACATTTAATGAAAAATATATTTTAGAGTTAATATTTAAAAAAATTTTTATTATATTAAATTATACTTTTTTAAAAAATATTATTGATATTAATAATACTTATAAATATAAAAAATTAGACAATTTATTTAAAAAGTCTGTTAGTAAAAAAAAATATATATGTTTTGTTTTTAGAATTAGTTTAAATAAAACATATAATAAATTAAAAATATATATACCAAGTTTTTTAATAAATACTATAAAGGAAAATGATAAATAAATTTTTTTATATGAAATATATATTATTTTAATTTTATTAAATTTTAATATTTTAAAATTTTAAAATATGAAACTTTTTTAAAGTTCAAGTATTTAATCAATTAAATAAAATATTATTTAATATTTTAGTAAAATATTTATATTTTATATAAATATTTTTAATAATAAAAATTATTTATAAAATTTTTTAGGAATAATTATATGATAGAAAATAATAAAAAAAAAATACAAAATAATAGTTTTAAAAAAAAATCTCATATAAAGAATTTAGACAATAAAATAAATAATAATAATGTAAATAAAATTATTAAAGAAAAAATATATATCAATAATTCTTATAAAACTAATGCTAATAAAGTATTATTTGATTCCTCAGCTCTTTCTTCTATTCCTGTTTATTTAACTATTGAATTAAGTAAAAAAAAAATTACTATTCAAGAATTATTACAATTTAAAAAAGGTTCTATTTTAGAATTAGAAGATAATATTAATAAACCATTAAATATTTTTATAAATAATTATCTTATTGCTATTGGAGAATTAGTTGTAAATAATGATTGTTATGGTGTACAAATTACAAAATTATTAACAAATAATGTTAAATAAATTTTAAATTTATTAATTAATTTATAATAATTAATTATGTATATAATAAAATTTTATTTTTAATAAAATATTATTATAATTATTTATTATATATATTTTAAAAATATATTAGTGTTTTTTTTTGTTATTTTTAATGTTTTTTAAATAAATTTAGGTGAATAATAATGATATATAATTGGAATAATTTTTTTTTGTTTTTTCCTTCAGTTTTTTTATTTGAAAAATTTTCTAATAACAAAATATGTTCTTTTATTCCAGATGAATTTAATTTATTAAATTTTTCTGTTAAATCTTCAGCAATATTAACTATAATAAGTTTTCTTCCTGCATGTATATTAATGATGACTTGTTTTACTAGAATTATTATTGTATTAAGTTTGCTAAGAACTGCATTAGGAGTACCATATTCCCCTCCTAATCAAATATTAATTGGATTATCTTTATTTTTAACTTTTTTCATTATGTCTCCAACATTAAATAAAATTTATAATACAGCTTTAATTCCTTTATATAAACATGAAATTAATACAGAAGTCGCATTAAAAAAAATTATTAAACCTATACATATATTTATGTTAAAACAAACTAGAAAATCTGATATTTCTGTATTTTGGAAATTAGCTAAAATTTCTTTTCCTATGAAAAAAGATAATATTCCTTTTTATATTTTATTACCTTCATTTATAATTAGTGAATTGAAAACTGCTTTTCAAATTGGTTTCACTGTTTTATTACCATTTTTAATTATTGATTTAGTAATTGCTAGTATTTTGATGTCTTTAGGAATAATGATGATTTCTCCTTCAACTATTTCTTTACCATTAAAATTAATATTATTTGTTTTATCAGATGGTTGGAAATTGTTAGTTGTATCTCTTGCAAAAAGTTTTTTTATTTAAAGTTTAATTTAAACTATATTAATCATTAAAGGTTTTATTATGAATCAAGAATTTTTAATTACATTATTTCAAGATTCTATTAAATTTGTTTTTTTAATATCAGTACCATGTTTAATACCAATCTTATTAATTGGTATTTTAATTAGTTTTTTACAATCAATTACACAAATTCATGAACAAACATTATCATTTATACCAAAAATTTTATCTATTTTTCTTTCTCTCATTTTTTTTGGACCATGGATGTTACAGTTGACTATTCAATATATAAGAAATATTTTTTATATAATATCAACGGTTAATTAATCATTATGATAAATAATTTATTCAATAAATTTTATTTTTTAATTAATAATAATATTATTTTCATCATGGCTCGTGTTTTTTCGTTATTGTTTTATTTAAAAATATTTCAGAATATTAAAATTAATTATTTTACTAAAATAATAATTATTTATTTATTAAGTAGTCTATTAATACCATTTATTTCTGTATATAAAAATAATTTTTGTACAATTGATTTTTTTTTGATTTTTTTAAATCAAATATTTATAGGTATTGTTTTAGGTTTTTTAATTAAAAATGTATTATTTGGTTTATTTTTTATTGGTGAAATTTTTAGTTTACAAATTGGTTTATCATCTTTAAATTTTTTCTATTTTGATAAAAATACTTATTCTTTAATTTTTTCAAATTTATTTAGTATTTTTTTTTTATTTACATTTTTTATTTGTAATATGCATTTAAAATTATTGGTTCTTTTAATACACAGTTTTGAAATATATCCATTAAATAATTTTATTTTTTATAAAAAAATTTTTTTTTATATAGTAAATTTTTTAAATATTATATTTTTTCAAAGTGTGTCTTTTATATTACCAATTCTGTTTTTTTTTTTAATTTTATATATAACTTATATTTTTATAAATAAATTAATACCAAAAGTTTCTTTTTTTTCTTCTTTTATGATTATTGTTTTTTTTTTTGGAATGTTTATATTAAAATATTTTTTTTATAATTTTTATCTTTTTAATAAAATTTTAATGAATGTTTTTTTAAATTATTTTAAAAAAAATATTATAAAAAAATTTTATATTTCCTTAAAATATTAAATGAAATAAATAAAAAATTTATTTAAAAAAAAATACAATTTTTAATTAATATATATAATTATTTTTATATATTTAATTTATTGGAGATCTTTTATAGATCTCCAATAATAATTTGTATTTTATATTAAATTTTTTTTTCTTGATATATAACGTGTTTTTTAATTATAGGATCATATTTTTTAAGTGATAATTTGTTTATTTGATTTTTTTTGTTTTTTGTAGTTGTATAAAAATGTTTACTTCCACTTGATGAAATTAATTTTATTTTTATTCTATTTGTTTTAGCCATTTTTTCCTATTTTATATAATATATTTTTTATATATTTTTGAAATTCCAAATTTATTAATCATTCGAATTCCCTTTTTTGTTATTCTGATTCGTATTTTTTTTTTTTTTTCTGGTAGCCAGAAGGTATGGTATTGAATATTTAAAGAGAATTTTTTTTTTGTTGCATTCATTGCATGTGAGCGATTTTGTCCTAACATAGATTTTTTTTTAGTAATTTGACAGATTTTAGGCATAGATAATCCTATTTAAAATAAAATATTTGTATAAAGAATATATTTAATTTTTAAAAAATATATATTTAAATAATTCTTTGTATTTATTTAATGTAAGAAAATTTTTAATTAAAATTATTTATTACATAGATTATATCTATTTACAGAATCTATAATTGTTGATTTTGCCATTTTTGAATCTTCCCATCCATTTATTTTTACCCATTTATTTTTTTCTAAATTTTTGTAATTTTGAAAAAAATGAATTATTTTTTCTTTTATTGAATTAGATAGTTCATTAATATCATTGATTTTTTTATATTCATTGGTTATTTTTTTATGCGGTACCATTATTATTTTTTCATCTATTCCAGATTCATCTTCCATATTTAACATTCCAATTGGTTTACATCTAATAATTGATTTTGGTTGAATTGGATATAAAGTAGGTACTAAAATATCTAATGGATCTCCATCTAATGAAAGCGTTTGATTAATAAATCCATAATTACATGGATAAAACATAGTGGTTGGTATGAATCTATCAACATACAACATATTAAAAGATTTATTTAGTTCATATTTTATTGGTTTTGAGAAGGCTGAAATTTCAATAATTCCGTATATATCATAAGGTGGATTTTTTCCTGCAGGAACATTTATTATATTTTTCATTTTAAATATTATTTTTTATTATAAATAATAATTTGTAAATTTTTATGCATATAAATGTTTATTTAAATTATTATTTGTTTTTCAAAATCATAATTATAATTAATTTATAATTATGAATAATTTAGAAAAATATTTTAATTTTAAAATTTTTAAAAATAAAATATATTCAGAATAATAAACATATATTTTAACATAAATATATATAAATAATGTTATAAATAATATTCATATATTAAATTAAAAGATTAATATAGTAATTACTTTTTATAAAATATATAATGATATAGTTAATTTAGTATTACTTTTTTTTAAAAAAGTAATAATTTACTTTAATAAAAATCTTGTTAATAGAATTATTAAAATTTAAAAAAAATATTACTTAATATATTAAAGAAAATTAATAAATACGAATAGTATTAACTACTATAGTTATTTTAAATAGTTTAATAATTTATACATAAAAATTTTTATTTTTAGTATATTTAGTAATTTTTTATTAAAGAAATATATAAATTGATTAATTAATTGATTAATATTTTTAAAGATATAATGTCTAATTTAGTTTAATTTTATTAGATATAGAAAATTTATTTTATAATGAAAAAATAAATTTTTTTATTTATGTTAAACTTTTTAAACAAAAAAAATTTTTTTTGTTAAATATTTTAAAATTTTTTTTTTAGAAAAAAAATATTATTTAATTTATTTAATAGTAAAGGATTTTTTAAAGTAAAAAAAAAATATAGAAAAGGTATTTAAAAATTTAGTTATTAAATATATATTCTTTAAATTATGTCAACATGAAAAATACTAGATATTTTAGTAGAACTTATAATTAGTTTATTATAAGTAATAATTCTATAAAATTTTTTAATTTAATATTATTAATAATTAATATAAAATTATTATTAATTATAGAATTATTCTAATATAAATTAAATTTTTTAATAGATAATTATTCTAAAAGAAAAATGTAGTTTTTAAATAGGAAATTAAACTATATAATATCTTTTTAATAAAAGTATTTTTTTAGTAGTTTAATCAAATATATAGTTTATTTTTTTTTATATTATCAATTATTGTAATAAAAAATTGTATTTTATTTTTATTTTATTATAAGAAAAATTTAAATTATAGAATAATAATAATATATATATGAATATATATATTATTTTTTTAAAAAAAGATAAGTTAATTTATAAGCCGGGTTCTGTTTACACAGTCATTTATCCAGATTAATAATCACTTATTAATTCAAGCAGCTTACCCGAAGATAAGTACAGGCTATACTCTTCTTATTTAGCCTTGCTCCAGACGGATGTTTACCTAGCCAAAATTGTTACCAATTCTGCGGTACGCTTTTACCGAACCTTTTCACCTGTATCTATTAAATTATATAGATAGTTTATTTTCTGTGGCACTAGTCGTAAGATTTCTCTTCCCAGACGTTATCTGGCGTCTTGCCTTACGGAGCCCGGACTTTCCTCTATTTAATATAGAAATATTAAATAGCGACTGTTCAACTAACTTTATCATTTTTTTTTTTAATAATTTTATTATATAATATATTTTTATTAAATCTACATATTTTTGCAGTTATTTTAATTGCTTTTGATAAACTCATTTCTTTTTTTAATATTGATAATGTTTGTAATATTTTTGAAGAAATTTTTTTTTTTTTATTTTTAATACCATTAATTATTATTAAAATTTCTCCTTTTTTCCAATAATTATTTTTTTTTATTTTTTTTAAAAATTTTTGAGTTGTCCCGGTTTTTATTTTTTCCCATTTTTTTGTTAATTCTTTAGAGATTGATATTTTTTTTTTAGGACCCATAATTTTTTTTATTAATTTAATTGTATTAATTAATCTTTTAGGTGATTCATATAGAATAGTTGTACGTTTTTCATTATTTAAAGAGTATATTTTTTTTTTTAGTTTTTTTTTTTTTTTTGGTAAAAATCCTTCATAACAAAATCGATTAGTTTTTAAACCTGAAGAAATTAATGCAGAAATTGCAGCACATGCTCCCGGTAACGGAACAACTCTAATATTATTAGAATATGCTTGTTTGACTAATAAATATCCAGGATCATTAATCAAAGGAGTTCCAGCATTTGAAACTAGAGCAAGATTTTTTCCATCTTTTAACATTTTAATATATTTTTTTGTTTTTAATTTTTCATTAACTAAGTGATATGAAAACATTTTTTTTATAATAAAAAATTTTTTCAATAAAATAGAAGTATATTTTTTATTTTCAGAAATAATAAAATCTACTTTTTTTAAAATATTAATAGATCGATATGTTATATCTAATATATTGCCAATAGGTGTAGGTACAATGTATAATAATCCTAAATTATTTTTTTTTTATACATAATTTTATAAATCTTTATTATTGTTAAGAATATAATATGAGAATATTAATTAATAATTAATTCAAATGTTAATTTAAATATTAATTTAAATAAATAATTTTATTATAACATATTTAAAAAAACAAAAAATAATATATTATATAAATTATTAATATTTTATTAATTTAATATAAAAATTTTAAATTTAATTTCATATATTATTTTATAAAATGAATATTGTTTGTTTTATAAAAATTATGTATTAGTAAATAGGAAAATAATTTTTGAAAAGAATAGTTATTACGGGATTTGGTATTTTATCAAGTTTAGGTAGTTCTGAAAAAAATATTTTTAAATCATTAAAATATGGTCTTTCTGGAATAGAATTTTCTCAAGAAATGAAAAATTATGGTTTATATAGTACAGTTTGGGGAAATATATCAAAAAAAAAAATTAGTAAAATACCTAGAAAATATTTGAGATTTATGAATTTAGCATCGATATATTCATATCTTTCTATGAAAGATGCTATTACAAGTAGTAATTTAGATACTGAAATATTTATGAAAAATCCTAGAGTGGGAATTATTATTGGATCAGGAAGTGGATCTACTCAATTCTATAAATCAATTTTTAAAAGAATACATAATAATTCTAATTATTTAAGTCCTTATGCTGCAATTCAAAATATGTCATCTTCTATTTCTGCTTGTTTAGGATCTTTTTTTAAAATTTATGGAATGAGTTATTCTGTAAGTTCAGCTTGTGCAACTTCAGCCCACTGCATTGCTCATGCTTATGAACTTTTAACTACTGGAAAACAGGATATAATTTTTGCAGGTGGTGCGGAAGAATTAAGTGTAGAATTAGCATGTCAATTTGATGCAATGAAAATATTATCCTCTAAATTTAATAATACACCCGAATTATCTTCTAGAGCATTTGATAAATATAGAGATGGATTTGTGATTTCAGGTGGTAGTGGAATTTTAGTATTAGAAGAATTAAATTTTGCATTATCACGAAATGCTAATATATATGCAGAAATTATTGGATATGGTACATCTTGTGATGGAAATAGTATTACTTTACCATCTGGTGATGGTTTTATACGCTGCATGAGAAATGCATTAAAAAATATTACAGAATCAGTAGATTATATAAATGCTCATAGCACATCAACACAAATTGGTGATATTAAAGAATTAATGGCTATTAAAAAAGTTTTTAAAAAATATGATTATCTTCCATATATATCCTCTACTAAATCTATTACAGGTCATTCTTTAGGAGCATCAGGTGTACAAGAAATTATTTATACTATTTTAATGTTAAAATATGGTTTTATTGCTCCTAGTATTAATATAGAATGTTTAGATGAAAGAATTTATAATATGAATATTGTAAAGAATAGAATTAACAAAATTATTAATATTGCAATTTCAAATAGTTTTGGTTTTGGTGGTACAAATGTTTGTTTAGTGATTAAAAGATTTAATAGATATTAAAATAACTTTTATATTAAAAAAATTTTTTTTAAAAATATAAATAGTTTTTATTAAAAATTTTTTATTATAAAATTATATTTATAATATATAAATTATTTTATTAATAATAAAATAATTTAGGTTTTTATTGATTTTAAATGATTTTAAGAATTAAATATTATTTTTTTGTATATATTTATACTATAAGGTTAAACATATGAATCAATTAGAATATTTAAAGAAATATACTACAGTAGTAGTAGATAGTGGTGATATAAATTATATAAAAAAATATCAACCAAATGATGCAACAACAAATCCAACATTGATTTTAAAAAGTGTTTTATCTAATAAATATAATTATATAATTGATAATTCTATTCAATATGCTAAAGATATTGGAGGTAATAAATTAACACAAGTTAAAAATGCCAGTGATATGATTTCTGTAGGATTTGGTATTGAAATTTTAAAATATATTCCAGGATATATATCAACTGAAATTGATGCTCGATTATCATTTAATACTAAAAAATGTGTCTCAAAAGCTATTAAGTTAATAAAATTATATAACAATAATGGAATTGATACTTCAAGGGTATTAATTAAATTAGCTGCTACTTGGGAATGTATAGAAGCTGCACGTCAGTTAAAAAAAATAGGAATATTATGTAATTTGACATTATTGTTTTCTTTTGCTCAGGCTCGTGCATGTGCTGATGCGGATGTATTTTTGATATCTCCTTTTGTAGGTAGAATTTATGATTGGTATCAAAAATTTAATTTAAATTCTCCATATTGCTCTAATACTGATCCTGGTGTAATAGCATTAAAAAAAATATTTTTTTATTATAAAAAATATGGTTATAAAACTATTATTATGGGTGCTAGTTTTCGAAAATTAGAACAAATACAAGAATTAGTTGGTTGTGATCGTATAACTATTTCATTAGATTTATTAAAACAATTAAGTATGAAAAAAGATATTTTAATAAAAAAATTAGATGTAAAAAAGATTACTAAAGTTAATACTAAACCTAATGCATTATCAGAATCTGAATTTCGATTTTTACATAATGAAGACGCTATGGCGGTAGAAAAATTATCTGAAGGTATTCGTCAGTTTAGTAGTGATCAACAAGAATTAGAAAATTTTTTATTTGATAAATTATAATTACTTTATTATTTTAAAAAATTATTTTTATATATAAGGAAGGTATATGTTATCTAGAAAAGATTTATCAAATGCATTAAGATTTTTAAGTATAGATGCTATTCAACAAGCTCAATCTGGTCATCCAGGTGCTCCTATGGGAATGGCGGACATTGCTGAAGTATTATGGAGAGATTTTTTAAAACATAATCCGAATAATCCTGCTTGGTTTAATAGAGATAGATTTATTTTATCTAATGGACATGCTTCTATGCTTTTATATAGTTTATTACATCTTTCCGGATATAATATATCTATAGAAGATTTAAAAAATTTTAGAAATTGTTATTCTAAAACACCTGGTCACCCTGAAATTAATTGTACGCCTGGAGTAGAAATTACTACTGGACCATTAGGTCAAGGTTTAGCTTCAGGTATAGGAATGGCTATTTCAGAAAAATTATTAGCGCAATATTTTAATAGAGAAAATTTTAATATTATTGATCATTATACTTGGATTTTTGTAGGTGATGGATGTTTAATGGAAGGTATTTCTCATGAATCTTGTTCTTTAGCAGGTACTTTAAGTTTAGGTAAATTAATTGTTTTTTATGATAAAAATGGTATTTCTATTGATGGTGAAATTTCCGATTGGTTTACTGATGATACAAAAAAACGTTTTTTATCATATAATTGGCATGTAATAGAAATTAATGGTCATGATTCAGAAGAAATTTCAAAAGCTATAATAATTGCTAAAAAAAATATTTTACAACCTTCTCTAATTATTTGTAATACTATTATTGGATTTGGTTCACCAAATAAATCTGGAAAATCTTCTGTTCATGGAGCTCCTTTAGGGAGAAACAAGAAAGTATTGTTAACACGTAAAAAATTAAAATGGTCTTATGCTCCTTTTTTTATTCCAAAAAATATTTATAAATTATGGAATGCTTGTGATTCTGGAAATAAAGCAGAAGAAAAATGGAATAATCTGTTTAATAAATACAAAAAAAAATATTTAGATTTATCAAATGAATATATTCGTCGTATTAATAATATATTACCTAATAACTTTAATGAGATAATAAGGAAATTATTATTTAATTTTAATCATTCATTAACGAATTGTTCTACACGAGAAGCATCACAAAAAGTTTTAGAAAATATCGGAAAATTTTTACCTGAATTACTCGGAGGTTCAGCTGACTTAGCGCCTAGTAATTTAACTAAATGGTCTGGATCTAAGTCTATTAAAAAATATTTAAGAGGAAATTATATTCATTATGGAGTAAGAGAATTTGGAATGACGGCTATTGCTAATGGTATTTATCATCATGGTGGTTTTATTCCTTATACGGCTACATTTTTAGTATTTGTAGATTATGCACGTAATGCAATACGTATGTCTGCATTAATGAAAACAAAACAAATATTTATTTATACTCATGATTCTATTGGATTAGGAGAAGATGGTCCAACGCATCAACCTATAGAACATATTTCTTCTTTAAGAAATATACCGAATCTAAGTGTTTGGAGACCTTGTGATTCTGTAGAAACTGCTGTTTCTTGGTATTATGGAATAAAAAGAAAAGATGGTCCTACAGCTATAATATTATCTAGACAGAATATAAAACAATATTTAAAAACAAATGATCAAATCAAACTTGTTTTTAAAGGTGCTTATATTTTAAGAGAATATGGGACAAATATTGATTTAATTATTATCGCAACTGGATCAGAAATACCTTTAGCTATAAAAGTAGCAAAAAAATTATATGAGTTAAATTATAATATTCGAGTTGTATCCATGGTATCTACTGACTGTTTTGATAATCAAAATTTAAAATATCGTGAATTAGTTTTACCAGATTCAATATATAATCGAGTATCTATTGAAGCTGGCATTAGTGATTATTGGTATAAATATATAGGTTTTAAAGGTATTAGAATAGGAATTGATTCTTTTGGAGAATCTGGACCAGGAAATAAATTATTTAAATTGTTTGGTTTTTCAGTAAAGAAAATTGTTTTACGTATTATTAAAAAATTTTTTAGTTAAAAATTTTTTATAAGTTCAATAAAATAAAAATAGAATTTCTTTATTTTAAATATTTAAATTATATATAAATAACATTAGGATATATATTTATGCATACTAATGTTTTAAATCTTTCAAAAAAATTAATTAATATATCTTCAATTAGTCCTCGAGATTTAGGTTGTCAAGAGATTTTAATTAAACGTCTTCAATTATTGGGATTTTTTATAGAACGAATAAATTTAAAAGATACAAAAAATTTTTGGGCTTATAGAGGAAAGGGAAAGACAGTGACTTTTTTAGGTCATACTGATGTTGTTCCAGCTGGAAGTACTAGAAAGTGGAAAACTTCACCATTTGTAGCAACTATAAAAGATGGTAAGTTATTTGGTAGAGGTTCAGCTGATATGAAGGGTTCTATTGCAGCTATGTTAATTGCAGTAGAAAATTTTATTAAAAAATTTCCGAATCATAAAGGTCGAATATCATTTTTAATAACTTCTGATGAAGAAACTTCAGGAAAAAACGGAATTAGAAAAGTCGTTTCAATATTAAAAGAAAAAAAAGAAGTAATTGATTTTTGTTTAGTAGGAGAACCTACTAGTGAAAAAATTTTAGGAGATTGTGTTAAAAATGGTCGACGAGGATCTCTTTCAGCAGATTTAATGATTTATGGTACTCAAGGACATATAGCCTATCCAAAATTATTTTTAAATCCTATTCATAATTCTATTCCATTTTTATTAGATTTGTCTAATTTAATTTTTGATAAAGGTAATTTATTTTTTGAACCTACAAGTATTCAAATTTCTAAAATATTTTCTGAAAAAAATTGTACATTAAATATGATTCCAGGAGAATTAAGAGTTTTTTTTAATATTCGTTTTAATACTTTAGTAAATAAAAAAAAAATAATAAGAATTGTAGAAAATTTATTAAATAAATATTTAATAAAATATTCTATTTTTTGGACATATCATGCAAAACCATTTTTATCATCATCGAATTTTCTTTTAAATTTATTAACTAAATGTATATATAAACATACAAATATTATTCCAAAAATTAAAAATAATGGTGGTACTTCTGATGCACGATTTATTTTTAATTTAACTGATAAAATAATAGAATTTGGTTTACCGAATTTAACTATTCATAAAGTTAATGAATATGTGTATATTAATGATTTATTAAAATTACAAAATATTTATTATAGTTTTTTAGAAAAGTTATTATTATGATCTTCTTTTAGAAGATATTTTTAGAATTGATATTTTCATGCAATGATAAATTTTTATCATTGCATAAAATATATTTTTTTTAAAATAATAAATATTTTATATAGTATAATATACTCTATATAAATATAGATAATATGTTTTATTAAATTTATTTTATAAAAATTTATTTTTGTTTAATTGTAGTAAATTTATTATTTTTTTAAGATTTTTTTTATTTTTATCTAATAGTTGTGTCATAGGTAATCGAATTTTGTCGGTCTCTATAAGGCCTATATATTTAGCTGCCCACTTAATAGGTATTGGATTAGTTTCTTTAAATAAAAGATTATGTAAAATCTTCAATTTTTCATTTATTTTTCTAGCTTTATAAAAATTTCCAGCCAAAGCTAATTTACAGATTTTTGATATATGTCTAGCTGCAATATTTGCTGTTACTGAGATTACTCCATTTCCTCCGAGTTGGATAAAATCCAAAGCTGTTGTATCATCTCCACTAATTAATATAAAATTTTTATTAACTAATGATTTTATTTGATTAACTCTAGATAAATCACCAGACGCATCTTTTAATCCAATTATATTTTTAAATTTTGCTAATTTAGCTATTGTTTGAGGTAATAAATCACACCCTGTTCGATGTGGTACATTGTATAAAATTTGAGGTAAATCAGTACTTTCTGAAATAGATTTAAAATGTAAATATAAACCTTCTTGGGTTGGTTTATTATAATACGGAGTAATATTTAAACATCCTGAAATACCTGATAATTCAAGTTTTTTAGTTAGAAGAATACTTTCTGAAGTTGCATTAGATCCTGTACCAGCTATAATTGGTATTTTTTCATCTGCATATTCTAATGTATGCATAATAACATTTGTATGTTCATTTTTATTTAGAGTAGCTGATTCTCCTGTAGTACCTACTGAAATTATTGCATTTGTTTTATTTTTAATATGGTATTTAACTAATTTTTTTAAACTTTTTTTACAAATATTTCCTTTAATATCCATAGGTGTGATAAGAGCAACAATGCTACCTTTAAACATTTTTTTTTCCTTTTAAAATAAGAATTAATTAAATAATTTTATAATTTAAATTGTAAAATTATTTTTTTTCTATATTTTATAGATTTATTTTAGTATATAAAATGTTTGTATTTTAAATTTTATTAAATTTTTTATAAAAATATGTATTTAGTTTTTATAAGTATTTTTTATATATATAAAATATATTTTGGAGAATTTTTAAAAATAAAATATTTTTTTTAGTTGAAATAATGTAATTTATATTATATTAAAATTTTATTTTCCACATTGAGCTTTGAAACGTAAAACATGGTCCATTAATGTAATTGCTAACATTGCTTCTGCAATTGGAACAGCTCGAATTCCTACACAAGGATCATGTCTTCCTTTTGTTATAATAAATCTTTTTTTTCCAAATGTATCTATTGTTTTTCCCGGTATTTTAATACTAGATGTAGGTTTAAAAGCTGCATGTACAATAATTTCTTCCCCGTTACTAATACCACCTAATATTCCTCCGGAATGATTGCTAGAAAATCCGTTAGGTAGAATTTCATCTCTATGTTCAACTCCTGTTTGTTTAGCTACATGAATTCCATCTCCAATTTCAATAGATTTAGCAGCATTAATACTCATTATAGAATGTGCAATTTCAGCATTTAGTCTATCAAATACAGGTTCTCCTAATCCAATAGGAACATTTTTAGCAATAATAGTAATTTTTGCTCCTACTGAATTTCCACTTTTTTTTAATTTTTTGATAAAATGTATAATTTTTTTTATTTTTTCTGAATTACTACAAAAAAAAGGATTTTTTTCTACTTCTTCCCAAGATTGAAATGGACAATAAATTGATCCTATTTGTGACAAATATCCTCTAATTTTTATATTATGTTGTAATTTTAAATATTTTTTAGCAATAGCTCCAGCAGCTACTCGAATAGCTGTTTCTCTAGCTGAGGATCTTCCTCCACCTCTATAATCTCTGATTCCATATTTTTTTTCATATGTATAATCAGCATGATTAGGTCGATATAAATTTTTAATTTCTGAATAATCTTGTGATCTAATATCTATATTTTTTATTCTTATGCCTATACTTGTTCCAGTAGTTATTCCTTTAAATATTCCTGAAAATATTTCTACTTTATCTTTTTCTCTTCTTTGTGATGTAAATTTAGAAAAACCCGGTCTTCTTCTATTTAATTCATATTGAATATCTTTATTGTTTAAAGATAAACCAGGCGGAACTCCATCAATAATTCCTGCTAACATAGGTCCATGTGATTCCCCACATGTAGTAACTTTAAATATTTTTCCAATTGAATTTCCCGGCATTTTCTACCTCATAGTTTGCAAGAAATAAAGAAATATTATTTTATTATTATAATATTTTATTTATTTAAAATAAATAATTAATTAATTATATTAATCTATATATATTATTAAAATAATTTATATTTATACGAAAGATTTATAAAAAATATTTTTGATTTAATTATTAATAATTTCTAAAAATTTGTTTAATTATATTTCTTTTTTATTAAAATAAATTATTTTATATATTTTTATATTTTATAAAATTTAGTAAAAACTTTGGAAAATTTTTATATGAAAAAAAATAATTTAATTAATTCAAATGAAGCAGAAATTTTTTTATATCATATGAAAGGAGTTAAAAAAATTATTCAAGATAAAATTTATCATATTAATTCTAATAATAAAAATTATAGGTCATATTATAAAAATATTTTAGAACAAGAAGCACATAGTTATTATTTTAAAGATTTTGTAGATAGAAATTCTTTTTTTTTCACTAATAATCCTATTTGTTTTGTTCGTAATATGCGTTATAATATTGATCTTAAAAAATTGAAAAAAGGAGAGTACGTACCAGAAATTGTTTTAGATTTACATGGAATGAATTTGTATCAGGCTAAAAAAGAATTAGGAAATGATATGATTTGTCATAAAGAAAATTTTTTATGCGCAAGTATTCTTCATGGATACGGAAAAGGAATTTTACAAAAACATATTCCCTTTTGGTTGTCTAAACACCCTGATATTGTGGCTTTTCATCAAGCACCAAAAATATTTGGTAATGATGCAGCTATATTAATTTTTTTAAAAAATAATTATTCAGATTAAATATGGAAATTATTAATTTAATATATTATAATTATAATAACTTGATTAAATTTATTTAATATTTCAATTTATTAGATTTTTAATTATATTAAAAATTATTTTTTATAATCTAAGATTATAATAATTTTGTATTAAAAATAATATATAAAAATATATATTTTATTAAAAATAATATTTTTTAAATAAAATATTTATAGTGTAATAAATAATTTTTATTAATTTATTTATTATAAATATAATATTATTTCTGTATTAAATTTATTTTTTATAGTAAATAAGGTAATAAAATTGAATAAAAATCGTATACGTTTAGCAATACAAAAATCTGGTAGATTAAGTTATGATTCACAAAATTTATTAAAAAGTTGTGGAGTTAAAGTTAATTTACAAAAATCTAGTTTAATTGCATTTGCTGAAAATATGCCAATTGATGTTATGTTAGTTCGTGATGATGATATTCCTGGTTTAATTATGGATGGTGTAGTAGAATTAGGAATTATCGGTTTGAATGTTTTAGAAGAAAAACGTTTAACTAGATTATTTTCAGAAGAAACAGTTTCATATGCTATTTTACAAAATCTTGATTTTGGTATTTGTCGTTTATCATTATCAGTTCCTTTTGATATGAAATATTCTGGAATTTTATGTTTAAAAAATTCTCGTATTGCGACTTCATATCCAAATTTATTAAAAAGATATTTTGATAAAAAAAATATTCCTTTTAAACCTTTTGTATTAAATGGTTCTGTAGAAGTTGCTTATAATTCTGGTTTATCTGATGCTATTTGTGATTTAGTTTCCACTGGAGCAACATTAGAAGCTAATGGATTAAGAGAAGTAGAAACAATTTATAATTCTCGAGCATGTTTGATTTCTCGTGAAGAAAAATATATGATACCTGAAAAAAGACATTTTATTAAAAAATTATTAAATCGTATTCAAGGTGTTATTAAAGCTCGAGAATCAAAATATATTATGTTACATATTGAAAAGAGTAAGTTAAATAAAGTAACTGATTTATTAAAAGGTGCAGAAAGACCGACGATTTTAGAATTATTCGGTAATCCAGATAAAGTAGCATTACATATGGTTAGTAGTGAAATAATTTTCTGGGAAACTATGGAACAATTAAAATCTTTAGGAGCTAGTTCTATTTTGGTATTACCAATAGAAAAGATGATGGAATGAAATTATTATGTTGAATATAAATAAAAATATTTTTTACTGGAATATATTAACTAAAAAAGAAAAAATTCATGTATTATCTCGACCTCATATCAATAGTAATAAAAATATTAAAGAATTAGTTTTTAAAATTATAGATAATGTTAAAAAACATGGAGATTTAGCTTTACATTCATATAATTTAGAATTTGATAATTTTAAATGTAAAAGTTTTTATATTTCTAGAAAAAAAATTGACAATTCTTCTAATTTAGTATCTAAAAAATTTAAAGATGCTATTTCTATTGCTTTAAGTAATATTAATAATTTTCATTCTAAACAAATTCTTTCAGATTTAATTGTAGAAACATATCCCGGAGTATATTGTAAACATATATATAGACCAATTCAGTCAGTAGGATTATATGTACCTAAAGGAAATCATCCATTAGTTTCTACTGCGTTAATGTTATCTATTCCAGCAAAATTAGCTGGTTGTCATAATATTACATTATGTTCTCCGCCTCCTATTAGTAATGAAATTTTATATATTGCTAAGATATTAAAAATTTATACTGTTCTTCAATTGGGAGGAGCTCATTCTATTGCTGCATTAGCATTAGGTACTGAGACAGTAAAATTTGTAGATAAAATTTTTGGACCGGGTAATATTTTTGTTACAGAAGCTAAATTACAAGTTAGTCAATGTTCGTTAACATCTATTGATATGCCTGCAGGCCCTTCTGAAATGTTAGTAATTGCAGATGATTTATCAAATCCTGCTTTTATTGCTTCAGATTTGCTTTCTCAAGCTGAACACAGTCAAAATTCACAAGTAATCTTATTGTGTACAAAAAATTTTATAGTTAAAAATGTTATTAAAGAAATTCAAAAACAATTATTATTAATACCTAACAAAAACATTATTTTACATTCTTTAAAAAATAGTAGATTTATTGTTGTTAATTCTTTAAAAGAATGTTTTAAAATATCTAATTTATATTCCCCTGAACATCTTATTCTACATATTAAAAATTCAAAGAATTTTTTGAAATATATTAATAATGCGGGATCAGTATTTTTAGGAAAGTGGACACCTGGAGCTGCAGGTGATTATATTACAGGAGCCAATCATGTGTTACCCACATATGGATACGCTAACTCTTATTCTTCTTTACGTGTTTCCGACTTTCAGAAAATAATTACAGTACAAAAAATGACTAAAATAGCATTACAATCATTATCAAAGAGTATTGCAACTTTATCTCTTATGGAAGGAATGAATGCTCATAATCAATCAATAGTAACTAGAATAAAATTTTTATAAAAATAAAAATTTTATTATGTAAGAGTCACAATAATATGAAAAGATTAATTCCAAAACATATAAGTATTTTAAAACCATATCAATCAGCACGTCGTATCGGAATACAAGGGCGTATTTATTTAAATGCTAATGAATCTCCATGGATAAATAATATTCAATATAAATTTAATAATTTAAATCGATATCCAGAATTTCAACCATATAAATTATTAAAAAAATATTCTCTATATTCCGGAGTACCTATTAATCAAATTTTAATAACTAGAGGTGCTGATGAAGGAATTGAAATTATAACTCGTACTTTTTGTGAATCTAATATTGATAAGATTATGTTTTTTCCACCTACTTATGATATGTATAATGTAATTGCTAATATTTTTAATATTAAAAAAATTATTATTCCGATTTTATCTAATTTTCAATTAGATATAAAAAATATAAAAAAAAAAATTAATAATGTTAAAATTATTTATATTTGTTATCCGAATAATCCTACTGGTAATTTTTTTTCACGCAATAAAATTATCAGAATTATTAATTCAGTTTCTAAAACTACTTTAATCGTTATTGATGAAGCATATATTGATTTTTCTATTAAATATAGTTTTGTTTCCGAATTAAATAATTTTGATAATTTAATTATTTTAAGAACTTTATCTAAATCATTTGGTTTATCTGCTATTCGGTGCGGTTTTGTTTTATCTAATGTTAAAATTATTAAAATTTTAAAAAAAGTATTAGCTCCTTATCCTATATCTATACCTGTATCTGATATTGCTATACAATCTTTATGTTCTCAAAATATTTTTTTAATGCAAAAAAATATATTAAGAATTTTAAAAAATAAAAAATTTTTAATTGATCAATTAAAAAAAATTTCATATATAAAAAATATTTTTCATAGTGAAGCAAATTTTATTCTTATAAAATTTGCTGAATCTAAAACTATTTTTAAATATTTAATATCTAAAGGAATTATAGTCCGTGATCAATCACATAACTTAGGTTTAAAAAATTGTTTAAGAATATCTATAGGCACCATTCATGAATGTCAAGAATTAATTAATGTTTTATCTATATATAAAGGAAAAATATAAGATGAAAAAAAAATTTTTATTTATTGATCGTGATGGTACTTTAATTAAAGAGCCTAAAAAAACATTTCAAATTGATTCTTTAAACAAATTTTTTTTAGAAAGAAATGTTATTTCATCTCTTTTAAAATTAATTCATTTAGACTATCAATTAGTTATGATTACTAATCAGGATGGATTAGGTAGTTCGTCTTTTCCAATTAGTAAATTTAGTAAAATACAAAATTTAATGTTAAATATTTTTTCTTCTGAAAATATTTTTTTTAAAACTATTTTAATTTGCCCACATTTTCTTAATAATTATTGTAACTGTAGAAAACCAAATATTTCTTTAGTTCAAAATTTAATAAATGATATTGAATTTGATAAGAAAAATAGTTATGTAATTGGAGATAGAGATACTGATATACAACTAGCTAAAAATATAGGAATTAAAAGTTTTTTGTATCATTCAAAATATTTTACTTGGAAAGATATTGTTAAAAAATTGACTTACCCTAATCGTATATCAGAAATTTCAAGAAATACATTAGAAACAAAAATATTTGTTAAAATAAGTTTAGATTTCCCCATTAAGAATTATATTTTTACTGGAATTAATTTTTTAAATCATATGCTTGATCAAATTAGAATACATAGTGGAATTTTTATGTATATTAATGTTATTGGAGATTTATCAATTGATGATCATCATACAATAGAAGATCTTGGAATAACACTAGGTTTAGCTTTAAAAAAAGCTATTGGAAATAAAATTGGTATTGCAAGATATGGTTTTACTTTACCTATGGATGAAAGTATTTGTTCTTGTATTATTGATTTATCCGGTCGTTCATTTTTATCTTTTTATACAAACTTTAAATATAAATATATTGGTGATTTGAATGCATGTATGATTGAGCATTTTTTTTATTCTTTAAGTCAATCTATGAAAGCTACAATTCATTTACACGCTACTGGAAAAAATGATCATCATTGTGCAGAAAGTTTATTTAAAGCATTTGGACGTGCTTTAAAACAAGCTATTTTTTTAGAAGGAACTATTTTACCGACATCAAAAGGTTTATTTTAAATGTCTATTGTAATTATTAATACTGGTTGTTCTAATCTTTTTTCACTGTATAGTTCTATTAAAAGATTAGGTTATAATGTTAATGTTACTGATTCAATATGTGATATTAAAAAAGCTAAAAAAATATTTTTACCAGGTGTAGGTACAGCAGCTTATATTCTTTATATTTTAAAAAAAAAAAAAATATTTTCACTTATAAAATATACTAATCAGCCTATTTTAGGTATTTGTTTAGGTATGCAATTATTAGGTAAATATAGTTATGAGGGAGGTAAATATTCTTTATTAAATAAGCTTTCTTGTTCTATTAAAAAATTACCTTCTAAAGATTATTCAATACCACATATTGGATGGAATACAGTTTGTTATAAAAATTCACATATTTTATTTAAAAATATAGATAACAATTCTTATTTTTATTTTTTACATAGTTATTATATGGTAGAAAATAAATATTCAATTTCTTCTTCAACACATAGTATTAAATTTTGTTCTTCTATAGCAATAAATAATTTTTTTGGTGTACAATTTCATCCTGAAAAATCAGGAATTCCTGGAGAACAATTAATTAAAAATTTTTTAGAGATATAAATATATGATTATTCCATCATTAGATTTTATTCATGGCAAAATTGTACGATTATATCAGGGAAATTATAATAATAAAATATCTTATAAGAAAGATATATTTAAACAAATTGAGAAATATATATATCAGGGAGCTACATATATACATTTAGTTGACTTAGATGGATGTAATAATCCAGAAAATCGACAAAAAAGCATGTTTAATATTTTTTCTAATTTTAAGAATGTTTCTTTTCAAGTTGGTGGTGGTATTCGTTCAAAAAGAGATATAGAAAATTTATTTCATGCTGGAGTTTCTAAAATTGTTATTGGAACTTCTGCAATTTTATATCCTAATAAATTTAAAAAATGGTTAAAAAATTACGGTTCTAAAAATTTTGTTTTATCTGTTGATATTAATATCAATACAAAAAAAGAAAATAAAATAGCTATTCAAGGATGGAAAAAAACTACTGAAATTAATTTAGATGATGCAATTAAACAATTTATACCATATGGTTTAAAAAATATTTTATGTACTGATATTTCAAGAGATGGAACTTTTTCAGGTCCTAATATATCATTATATAAGTATTTAAAAAATAAATTTCCAAATATTGTTTTACAATCATCTGGAGGAATAAATTCTATTTCTGATATATATAATTTAAAAAAAAATAATGTTGAACATGTTATTGTTGGTCGAGCGTTATTAGAAAACAAATTTACTTTTTTGGAGGCAAGTAAATGTTGGCTAAAAGAATAATTGCATGTTTAGATGTTAAAAATGGAAAAGTGGTTAAAGGTATTAAATTTCGTAATCAAATTATTATAGGAGAAATTTTAGATTTAGCAGAATATTATTCTTTAAATGGTATTGATGAATTAGTTTTTTATGATATTTCAGCGTCTCCTAAGCATGAATTATTAGATATTAAATGGATTTCTAAGATTGCTGAAATCATTAATATTCCTTTTTCAGTTGCTGGAGGAATTTCTTCTGTTAAAGATGCTAAATTAATTTTATCATCAGGAGCAGATAAAATATCTATTAATTCTTCTGCATTAAAATATCCTAGGTTAATTAGTGATTTAGTAGATCGATTTGGCTCTCAATGTATTGTAGTTGGAGTAGATTCATGGTTTAATATAGATAAAAAAAAATATCAAGTTTATCAATATACTGGAGATGAACATAAGTCTATTAAGACATCATGGGATACTCTAGAATGGATAAGATATGTACAAAAATTAGGTGCTGGTGAAATCGTTGTTAATACTATGAATACTGATGGTACTAGAGAGGGGTATGATATTATTCAATTGAAAAAAATACGAAGAATTTGTACTGTACCTTTAATTGCTTCAGGTGGTGCGGGAAAAATAGATGATTTTTTAAATGTTTTTCAGATTGCTAAAGTTGATGGTGCTTTAGCTGCTTCTGTTTTTCATAAAAATATTATTTCTATTTCAAATTTAAAAAATTTTTTGTTTAATCACGGAATTAGGGTAAGAGTATGTTAATTGATCAAAATTTACAAAATTTAAATTGGACAAAAAATAATGGTTTAATTCCTGCTATTGCGCAACATTATATTTCTGGAGAAATATTGATGTTCGGTTATATGAATCAAAAAGCATTCGATAAAATGATTAGTAACAAATTGTTTACTTTATATTCTAGAAAAAAAAAAAGAATTTGGATTAAAGGAGAAACTTCTAAAAATTTTTTATATGTTAAAAATATTAGTACTGATTGTGATACAGACGTTATTCTTGTAAAAGTTAATCCTGCAGGAAATACATGTCATTTAAATCGATTTAGTTGTTTTGAATCTTCGCATCAATTACCATATACATTTTTATATAAATTAGAAAATAGAATTAGAAATAAAAAAGAGAATTTTTCTCGTTCTTCTTATGTATCTAATTTATTTTCTTCTGGAAATAATAGAATTGCTCAAAAAATTGGAGAAGAATCTGTTGAAGTGATTATAGCATTTTTAGAAAATAATCATGTTAATATAATTAATGAAACATCTGATTTAATATTTCATTTATTTATTTTATTACAATCTATGAATATTAATTTATATAAAATTATTAAAAATTTACAAAAACGTGTTAAAAAATAATATTTTATAAATTTTAATTAAATTTTTATTTATAAATAATATTTTTTTTTATAAGAGGTTATACATGAAAAATAAAGATATTGGAATTATTGGAATGGGTGTTATGGGAAAAAATTTAGCAGTTAATATTGCTAATCATGGATATAAAGTTTCTGTTTTTAATAGATCTTATAATTTTACTTTTAAAAAATTAGTAAATGAACCAATTAAAAATATTTTTCCGTATAGATCTGTCAAAGACTTCATTTCTTCTTTATGTATTCCGCGTTGTATTTTATTGATGATTCAATCCGGTACACCTATAGATGATATGATAAAAAAAATATTACCTTATTTAAATAAAAATGATGTAATTATTGATGGAGGTAATTCTTTTTATATTGATTCTATAAGAAGATATAATGTTCTTAAAGAAAAATCAATTCATTTTCTTGGTGTAGGAATTTCAGGAGGAGAAGAAGGTGCATTAAAAGGACCATCTATCATGCCTGGTGGTAATAAAGAAGCATATAAAATTGTTTCTCCTATATTTAAAAAAATTGCTGCAAAGTATAAAGATACTGCATGTGTTAAATATATTGGTTCAGATGGATCTGGTCATTATGTTAAAATGGTTCATAATGGTATTGAATATAGTGATATGCAATTAATTTCAGAATCATATACATTATTAAAATATTTAATAGGTATGGATAACTTAGAAATTTCAGATACATTTAAAAAATGGAATTCAGGAGAATTATCAAGTTATTTAATTGAAATTACAAGTAATATTTTTTGTAAAAAAGATGACAAAAATCATTTTATTATTGATAATATTTTAGATGTAGCTTCTAATAAAGGTACTGGTAAATGGACAGCACAAAATTCTTTAGAACTACAAATTCCTTGTTCTATATTAACAGAATCTGTTTTTTGTCGTTATCTTTCTTCTTTAAAAGCAAATCGTATGATTGCTTCTACAATATTATCTGGACCAAAATTATTTATTGTTAAAGATTCTAAAAAAGAAGAAATTATTGAAGATATTCGTAGAGCTTTGTATCTTGGAAAAATTATTTCATATGCGCAGGGTTTTTCTTTAATGAAAAAAGCTTCAGAATATTATAACTGGAAGTTAAAATTTTTTGATATTGCAAAAATTTTTCGTTCAGGATGTATTATCAGAGCAAAATTATTAAATGAAATTGTATTTTCTTATAGTGAAAATAATGATTTAGTGGATTTATTATTTACTTCTAATTTCAAGAAAATCATTAATTTATATACATCTTCTTTACGAAATATTGTTATACTTTCGATAAAAAATGGTATATCTATCCCAATATTTACTAATGTTTTATCATATTATGATGCATATCGTACTGTTAACTCCTCAGCAAATTTAATACAAGCTCAAAGAGATTATTTTGGTTCACATACATATGAAAGAATTGATCAGATTGGTTCTTTTCATACTAATTGGTTAGATAAATAATTTCTTATTATATTTTTTTTATTTATATAAAAGTATATTATAATTTTTATATAAAAATTAATTAATATATTTTTATTGTATAAATACATTTTTTTATTTTTATAACAAAATTTATATTACAGTTTTCATAAATAAAAATTTGGTTATTTAAATATAATTTATTAATTTAACTATTTATTTTTTTTGGTTATTATATGAATCATATTTCAGATAAAATATTAGTTACTTGTGCTTTTCCATATGCAAATGGTGATATACATTTAGGACATTTATTAGAACAAATACAAGCTGATATTTGGGTACGGTATCATCGTATGAAACATCGTTCTGTAGTCTTTATTTGTTCTGATGATACACATGGAACAGCTATTATGTTAAAATCAAAAAATATGAATATTAGTTCTGAAAAACTTATTCATGATATAGGTATTAAACATAAAAGTGATTTTTTAAAATTTTCTATTATTCATGATTATTATTCATCTACACATAGTCAAGTAAATAAAGATTTATGTTGTAATATATTTAAAATTTTAAAAAAAAAAAAATTTATTAAAGAAAAAATAATTTCTCAATTGTATGATAAAAAATTAAATATGTTTTTACCTGATAGATTTATTAAAGGTATTTGTCCTAAATGTAAATCAAATAATCAGTATGGTGATAACTGTGATTATTGTGGAGCTTTTTATAATGCTATAGAATTATTAAATCCTATTTCTGAATTATCAAAAACTAAACCAATTATAAAACAATCAAATCATCTTTTTTTTAAATTATCATATTTTAAAAAATTTTTAAAAACTTGGATAAATTCAGGTATTACACAAAAGTCTATATTAAATAAATTAAATGATTTATTATCTAAAAAATTATGTTCTTGGAATATATCAAGGGATAAACCTTATTTTGGTTTTGAGATTCCAGGATATATTGATAAATTTTTTTATGTTTGGATGGATGCGCCTATTGGTTATATTAGTTGTATTCAAGAATTTTGTAATATTAATAAAACAGTAAATTTTAATGATTTTTGGTCTAAACATTCTAAATATCAATTATTTCATTTTATAGGTAAAGATATTATTTATTTTCATTGTTTATTTTGGCCTGCTATTCTTGAAGGATGTGAATATAGAAAACCTACTAATATTTTTGTACACGGATATGTAACTTTAAATAAATTAAAATTATCTAAATCTAAAGGTTCAATAATAACTGCTAATCAATGGTTATCGTATTTTGATTCAGATTCTTTAAGATATTATTTTGCTTCTAAATTATCAAATAATATTGAAGATATAGAAATTAATTTATATGATTACGCATATAGAATTAATTCAGATATTGTAAATAATGTAATTAATTTAGCATCCCGAAGTTATTTTTTTCTAAAAAAATATTTTTTTAGTATTTTATCTAATAATTTGTTAAAAGAAAAATTGTATAAGAAATTTGTTAGTTCTATTAAAGATATTGAAAATTTTTTTGAAAAAAGAAAATTTTCTTTAATTATACAAAAAATTAGATTTTTATCTCAAAAAGCTAATAAATATTTTAATGATCAAAAACCATGGGTGTTAATAAAAAATATTATTTATAAAAGTAAAGTTCATGATATTTGTTCTTTATCAATTAATTTATTTAGAATTTTAATGACTTTTCTTAAACCTATTATGCCTACATTAGTTAAAAAATCTGAATTTTTTTTAAATAAAAAATTATTATGGGAAAAAATTAAAATTCCACTAACTAATCATAAACTGAATAATTTTTCTTGTTTTTATAAACGTATTAATATTAATGATATAGATAAATTTTTAAAGAAAGTAATATAATTAATTTATTTTGTTTATCCATTTAATTGATATATATTTTTTTTTTTCTTTTTTTTTTTCTTTTTCTATAAATATACCAATACATGATATTAATTTTTTATTATAAAATAATAATGGTATATTATTTCTTAACCATGGTGGTATATTATATTTTTGCCAAATTTTTTTTATTTTTGTTTTTTTTTTTTTTATATGAAAACATACTGTTATAAGTGTGTTTTTTTTAGGAAAAGGTATATAAGAAATATTTTTTTTTGTTTTTTTTTTTTTTTTTATATGTGCAATTAAATAACCTAATTTATTTGGCAGTTTTATTTTTTGAAAAATATTTTTCCAATATAGAACAATTTTTTTTTCTTTTTTTTCTGGATTTATATAATAAATGTTTTTTTTGTATCTTCTTATTTCTTTTTTTTGAAAAAGAATTTTTTTATTAAAATAGTTTTCGTTATCTATTAATTCATTATATATTCTTTTGATTATATAATATGTAGGAATAATTTGACTATTGTTATATAACCACATTTTTAAAATAGAAAATTTTGCTTCTAATATTAGATTATCAAAATTTATTAAAGATAATGTTTTATCTAAATAAATATTTTTTTTAAGAAACTTTGATAAAAAATAATTTAATATTTTTTTATCTTTTTTTAATAAATTAATACTTTTAATAGAATTTTTTAAAAAATATGGCCATTTAAGATATATTTTTGATAAAATTTTATTTCTAATAAAATTTCTATCATATTGATTATTTTTATTTGATTGATCTTCTATCCATTTGATTTTTTTTTTTTTTGCCCAAAATAAAATATTTTCTTTTTTTATATTAATTAATGGTCGTATAATTTTGATATTATCATATTTTGAATAAAAATTCATTCCTGATATTCCGTTAATTCCACTTTTTCGTTTAAGAGATAAAAAAATATTTTCACACAGATCATTCATATTATGACCTGTTAATAATATTTCTTCAGGTAATATATTTTTTTTAAATATTTTTAATCTTTCTAGTCTAGAATAACCTTCTATTCCATATTTGTTTTTTTTTGGAATGATAATATCAAAAATTTTTATCTCAATTTTGTTTTTTTTACAAATATTTATACAATGTTTTTGAGCTAATTTTGCATGTGAATGTAAATGATGATTAATATGTATAGTTCTAAAATTTATTTCTTGAAATTTTTTTTTCCATATAATTAATTGATAGAATAAGACAGTAGAATCAACGCCACCACTAAGGGCTAATAAAAATTTTTTTTTTGTAGGATATTTTTTAAATAATTTTTTTATAAACATAATGTATAAATATAAGATATATTGATACGTTCGAGTGGATTTGAACCACTAACTTTTACCATGTCATAGTAACACTCTAACCATTGAGTTACGAACGTATATTATTTTAGTATAATATAAAATATTTTATAAATTTTATCAATAAAATATTTTTTTTAAAAAAATCTTTTTTTATATAAAAATTAAGATTTTATTTTAGGTAAAATATACTAATTTTCTGAGTATTTTTAAAAATTTTATATATAAGTAGGTTATATTATGAGAAATAAAACGAATATTTTAGATTTTTTAAATAAAAAAAATTTTTTTTCAAAAATTTTTAATCAATTTGAATTAAATAATTATTTAAAAAATAAAAATGTTTTTTTATATTGTGGATTTGATCCAACTGAAAATAGTTTGCATATAGGTCATTTACTTCCAATTATATGTTTAAAGCATTTTCAAAATTTCGGATATACACCGATAATTTTAATTGGTGGAGCAACTAGTATAGTTGGTGATCCAAGTTTTAAAATATATGAAAGGAAAAAACAATCATTAGATTTATTAAGATTTAATCAAATTTGTTTAGAAAAACAATTATTATTTTTTTTTAATAATCAAGAGTGTTTGAATAATAAAGTTATTATATTAAATAATTATTCTTGGTTTAAAAATTTTTCAATTTTATCTTTTTTAAGAAAAATAGGAATTTATTTTTCTGTTAATTATATGATTCATAAAGAGTCTGTAAAAAAAAGATTAATTAAAGAAAAAACAGGTATGTCTTTTACCGAGTTTTCTTATAGTTTATTACAAGCTTATGATTTTTTAAAATTATATGAAAAATATGGAGTTAAATTACAAATTGGTGGATCAGATCAATGGGGAAATATTTTATCTGGTATTCGATTAATTAAAAAATTGTATAAAGATGATGTATTTGGTGCAACAAACTCTTTATTAGTTAAATCTAATGGAGAAAAATTTGGAAAAACAGAAACTGATACTATATGGTTAGATGCTAAAAAAACAAGTCCTTTTAAGTTTTATCAATTTTGGGTAAATATTTCAGATGAAGATATTGATAATTTTTTACAATGGTTTACTTTTATAGATGAAAAAAAAATAAATATTTTATTTCATGATAACAATTTTATAAAAAATATAATTAATAAAAAAATTTTTTTAGCAGAATTTTTAACGAAATTAGTACATGGAAAAGATGTTTTAATTTCTGTTAAACGTATTATATTTTTTTTATTTGGAAATGGTTCAATTACAAATATTAAAGAAGAAGATTGTATACAATTATTAAAAGATGGCATTCCTTCTATAATTTGTAATAGTTTTTTAGATTTACCACATATTTTAGTAAAAACTTTATTAGTAAATTCTTTAAATAAAGCACGAAATATGATTATTTCTGGAGCTATCAAAATTAATGGTATTGTGCAAACTCAAAAAGATTATAATTTTTCAAAATCAGATTTATTATTTAATAAATATACTTTTATATCTAAAGGTAAAAAAAATTATTTTTTAATTTATTGGAAAATATAAATATATATAAAATATTTTTAATGTTATTAAATAGTAATTTTTATATATTAAAACTTTCACCACATCCACAAATTGTAGAATGATTAGAATTAATGAATTTAAAAGAATAATTTAAGCCTATTTTTAAAAAATCTATTTTAGTATTATTTATTAAAGGAATATCACATTTAGAAATAAAAAATTTTATGTTTTTTATTTCTAAAAGAAATTCATTTTTTTTTATTTTGTTAGATAATTTTAATTTGTATTTAAATCCAGCACATCCGGATTTTTTTATTTTTATTTTTATTCCTGTTTTATTTCTGTTTTTATTTAATAGCCAGATAATTTGTTTTTTTGCTGTTTTAGTTAATTTAATTTGAATAGATATTTTTTTTTTTTTTGATTTATTTTTCATTTTATTCCAGATATTTTTATTAAAAGAAAATATATTTATATAAATAATTTTATTTATTAAAATTATATTATTTTTTTGTTTTTATGTAAATAAATATTATTTTTTGAAGAATAGTATTTTTTTATTAAAAATTAATTTTTAAATTTTTATATATTAAATTTAAATATATATAGAAAAATTTTTTATTTGTTTTTTATATAGAAAATGTATTTTAAAAATTGTTTAATTATTTATATAATAGATAAATATATGTTACTATTTTATAGTACATATCTTATAAAATAATTTTATTAAATATTAGTTACATGATTTAAATAAAGTATTATAATTTATAAAATAAATTAGAAATTTTTTATTTTAAATTAAATTAAATTTTTTTTTTAATACTTATTTTGAAAATATTAAGTAAATAAATATATAATATTTATATTTTTATAAGTTTAAATTTTTCATGTATAATTTAATTTTTATAAATTTGGTAGAGAGAAAAATGAAAAAAAATAATGAATTTAAAAATTTTAGAAAACAAAAAGATTTGTTAATTACTCCAGATGTTTTATTTAAAAAATATACTTCAAATTCTAATATATCTAATTTAGTTAAATTAACAAGAAATAATATAAAAAATATTTTATTAGGTAAAGATAAAAGATTATTAGTAATAATTGGACCATGTTCTATTCATGATACGAGAGCAACTATAGAATATGCAAAAAAAATTAAAGTTTTTCGTAAAAAATATTCTTCTCGTTTAGAAATTGTCATGAGGACTTATTTTGAAAAACCACGTACTGTATTAGGTTGGACTGGATTAATTTCTGATCCTGATTTAGATGGTACACTAAATATTAATAAAGGATTATCTTTGGCTAGAAAATTATTATTAAAAATTAATAAATTAGGTGTTCCGACTGCAACTGAATTTTTAGACCCTTTAATTAGTTTTTTTATTTCTGATTTAATTAGCTGGGGAGCTATAGGAGCTAGAACTACGGAAAGTCAAATTCATAGAGAATTAGCTTCTCATTTGTCTTGTCCTGTTGGTTTTAAAAATGGTACTGATGGTAATGTTTTAATTGCTATTGATGCAATTCGATCAGCACAAGCAAGTCATTTATTTTTATCGTCTGATAAATTTGGAAAAGTTATAATTAATCATACTTTAGGAAATTCATGTGCACATATTATTATGCGGGGAGGAAAATTACCAAACTATTATAAAAAAGATATTGATGATGTAATAAAAAAATTAAAGATTTTTAATCTTCCAGAACATTTAATTATTGATTTTAGTCATTCTAATTCTTTTAAAAATCATAAAAAACAATTAGATGTTGCTGCTTCTGTCTGTAAACAAATTTTTGAAGGATCGACTGCTATCTCTGGAGTTATGATTGAAAGTTTTTTAAAAGAAGGTACACAGATAGTACATAATAAAACAGATTTAATATATGGTCAGTCTATTACTGATTCTTGTATAAATTTAAAAGATAGCTCAGATATATTAAAACAATTATTTAATGCTGTAAAAATACGTTTTTAATTTTTTAATTTTAATAAAAAATAATTTTTTATATAATAAATAATTTTATAAAAAAAATATTTTTTATAAATTTCATTTATTATAAAAGATATTATATGTATTACTTTTAATATAAATATTTTTAGGGATTAAATACACCTATGATTATATTATGTAATGGAATTAAAAAAATATATGCAAAACCTACTATTTTGAAAATACTTTTGCAAGATTTTTATCCTAATCATAATTCTTGTTTTATTGCTGGATTTATAAATAATCAATTATCTGATTTAAATACACTTGTTTCTCATAATTCTACTATTGAATTAATTGATGAAAATAATAAAAATTTTTTGTATATGTTAAGATATTCATGTATGCAATTATTGAATTATACATTAAAAATTATTTGGCCTAATATAAAAATTGCAGGAGGAAATATAACAGAATCAGGATTTTATTGTGATTTTGATATGCCACATATATTAACAAAAAAAGATTTTAATAAAATTTCTCAGAATATGTTAAAAAAAATTTTTAGTTCATATAATATTTTTTTTAAAAAAATTACTAAAAAAAAAATTTTAGATATTTTAAAAAAAAGAAAAGAAATTTATCAAATTGAAATTTTAAAAAAATTTTTTTTTGATACAGATATTATTAATATTTGTTATCATGAGAAATATTATGAATTATCAGTTCATCCGCAATTATCTAATATTAGTTTTTGCAAACATTTTTTATTAAATAATGTATCTGGAGCATATTGGAATAATAATAAAAATAATAAAATGTTACAAAGAATTCATGTAATTTCTTGGATTTCAAGAAAACAATTATTAGAATTCTTGAAAAAAAAAGAAAAATTAAAATTGTGTGATCATCGAAAAATTTCAAAATTATTAAGTTTATATCATATTCAAAAAGAATCTCCTGGTATGATTTTTTGGCATAAGAATGGATATATTATTTTTAAACAATTAGAAAATTTTCTTCGTAATAAATTATTTCAAAATAATTATATTGAAGTAAAAAGTCCTATTATTATTGATAAATCATTATGGAAAAAAAGTGGTCATTGGAAACATTATAATCAATCAATTTTTACTACAAAATCTGAAAATAATCAATATTGTATTAAACCTATGAATTGTCCTGCACACGTTCAAATATTTAAATATGGTTTAAAATCTTATAAAGATTTACCAATACGTATGGCTGAATTTGGAAGTTGTCATAGACAAGAAACATCAGGTTCTTTACATGGATTATTTCGTGTAAGAGGATTTACACAAGATGATGCTCATATTTTTTGTACGAAGAAACAAATTAAATCTGAATTAAACCATTGTATACGTTTATTATTTGATTTGTATCATACTTTTGGTTTTAAGAAAATTTTTATAAAATTTTCTACTAGACCTGAAAATAGAATTGGAAAAGATGATATTTGGGATCAAGCAGAGAAAGATTTAGAATTAGTTTTAAAAAAAAATAATTTATTTTTTGAGTATCAAATTGGAGAAGGTGCATTTTATGGTCCTAAAATTGAAATTGCTTTAGAAGATAATTTAAAGCGTATATGGCAATGTGGTACAATTCAATTAGATTTTTATTTATCAAAACAGTTAGATGCTTTTTATATTAACAAAAATAATATTAAAAAAAATCCTATTATTATTCATAGAGCATTTTTAGGTTCAATTGAACGGTTTATTGGAATTTTAATTGAAGAATATAATGGTAAATTACCAATATGGCTATGTCCAATTCAGGTTGCAATTATTAATGTTTCTGAAAAACATATTTTTTTTATAAAAAATATAGAAAAAAAATTTTTAAAAAATAATATTCGTTTTATTTCTGATATTAGTAATAATAGTATTAGTTTTAAAATTCGTTTTTATCTTGAGCAAAAAGTACCATATATAATAATTATTGGAGATAAAGAAGTAAAAAATAATTACATAACAATAAGAAATAGATTTAATAATATTCAATATAAACAAAATATCAATTTTTTTATTAAAAAAATTATTAATAATGTTAATAGTTTTAGTATACAAGATTGTAATATGGAGGATTAGAGTATTAAAGGCAGAAAAAAAAATCAATTATTACGTTCTCATCGTATTAATAATGAGATTCGTTCTACAGAAGTTCGATTAATGGGTTTAAAAGGTGAACAATTAGGTATTATTAATATTCATAAAGCTTTAGAAGAAGCTAAAATTTGTGGATTTGATTTAGTTGAAATTAGTCCAAATTCTAAGCCTCCTGTATGTCGTATTATGAATTATGGTAAATTTTTGTATGAAAAAAGTAAGGCTCTTAAAAAACAAAAGAAAAAACAAAAGATTATTCAAATTAAGGAAGTGAAATTTAGACCTAATACAGATAAAGGTGATTATCAAGTTAAATTAAGAAATTTAATACGTTTTTTAAAATGTGGTAATAAAGTAAAAATTACTTTAAGATTTAGAGGTAGAGAAATGGCACATCAAAATATTGGAATAAATATGTTACATCGACTAGAACATGATTTATCTTATTTAGCTATAATAGAATCATTCCCAAAAAGAATTGAAGGACGTCAAATGACAATGATTTTATCTCCAAAAAAATAAATTTATTTATTTTTTAATATATATTTTGATATAAAAATTTTTTTAATATTATGGAATATTTATGCCTAAAATTAAAACATTACGTAGTGCTTCTAAAAGATTTAAGAAAACTGCTTCTGGATTATTTAAAAGAAAAAAAGCAAATTTACGTCATATTTTAACAAAAAAAAATACGAATTATAAACGTTGTCTTCGTAAGAAAATTATTCTCTCTTTATCTGATTATAAAAAAGTATTATTATTTCTTCCTTATCTTTAAAATTTTGTATTTAAATTTTTGTATTCAGCTATAGGAGATTTTTGTGGCTCGTGTAAAACGGGGTGTTATAGCACATGCTCGTCATAAAAAAGTTATTAAATTAGCTAAAGGATATTATGGAGCACGTTCTAGAGTATATCGTGTAGCAAATCAAGCAGTTATTAAATCTGGGCAATATTCTTATAGAGATAGACGTAATAAAAAGAGAGATTTTCGAAAATTATGGATAATTAGAATTAATGCTGCTGTTAAAAATTATAATTTATCATATAGTAAATTTATATATGGATTAAAATTATCATCTATTAATATTAATCGAAAGATTTTATCTGAAATAGCTATTTTTGATAAAATTTCTTTTAAAAAATTAGTAGATTATTCAAAAAATGCTTTATCTATTTAATAAATTAAAAGAATTTTATAAATTTTATTAGTGGGAGTAACCAATCTCCCCTTTTAATTTTTTAAAATTAAAATATATTTTTATTTTTATACATAAATATTGGTAAATTCGTGAAAAAAAAAAAAGAAATATTCATTGTTTTTAAAAACATTTTTGTCTCTTTTAAAAAAGAGATTAAAAAAGTTAATAGTATAATATTATTAAATAATTTTTGTTCTAAATTTTTAGGTAAAAAAAGTGTTTTATCTTTTTATTTTAAAAAAATAAAAAAATTTGATATTATTAAACGTAAAAAATATAGTATTATTTTAAATGATTTTAAAAAAAAGATTAATAATATTATTTTAGAGAAAAAAAAACAAATATATAATAATTCACAAAATCTTAAAAAAAAAAAAGTTTTTTTAGATTTTTCATTATCTGGTAGAAAGACTAAAATAGGTAGTTTACATCCTATTACTATAGTTATTAATGAAATAAAAAAAATTTTTTATCATTATGGTTTTGAAATTTTTTACGGTCCTGAATTAGAACATATATATTATAATTTTGATTCTTTAAATGTTCCAATTAATCATCCATCTAGAAGTAAAAATGATACTTTTTGGTTTAATCCTGATTATGTATTACGTACACAAACATCAAGTATGCAAATTAGAGTTTTAGAAAAATTTTCTTATCCTATTAAAGTTATTGTTCCTGGAAAAGTATATCGTCATGATTATGATCATACACACACTCCTATGTTTCATCAGATTGAAGGTTTAATAGTTAATAAATTAATTTCTTTTTCAAATTTAAAATGGATTTTGAAAGATTTTATTAAAAAAATTTTTAAAAAGAAAATTAAAGTACGTTTTCGAAATTCTTATTTTCCATTTACATGTCCATCTGCTGAAATGGATATTCAAAACAAATTTGGAGAATGGATAGAAATATTAGGATGTGGTATGGTACTCCAATGTTTTAAAAATTTTGATATTGATTGTAATATCTATTCAGCATGTGCTTTTGGTATTGGTGTAGAAAGAATAGCTATGTTAAAATATTCTGTATCTGACATTCGTTATTTTTTTGAAAATGATATACGATTTTTACAACAATTTTCTTAACAACAGGAATATTTAATGAAGTTTGGAGAAGAATGGTTACGTGAATGGATTAATCCATCTATTTCAGTTCCGGATTTATGTGAACAGTTAACAAATTTTGGTTGTGAAGTAGAATATTTTAAAAAAAAATATAAAACTATTTCTAGTGTAGTTATAGGTCAAATTATTTCAAAAGAAAAATATTTTTTAAATAAAAAATTTTTAATATATAATATACTTATTAATAAAAATAAAAAAATTTATGTTGTATATTTTAAAAAAAAATATTTATCTATAGGAAATAAAATACCTATTATTTTAGGTAAAAATTGTATTAAGAAAAATATAAAAAACTTATCATTAAATAATATAAATAATAATTTTTGTCATCATTTTGGTTCATATCATTTATTAGATATTCAAAAAAATAATCATAAAATAATAGTTTTATCAAAATATGTTACCGTAGGTTTAAATTTTAATGATTTTTTTTATAAAAATGATTATTTAATGAAATTTTTTGTTCCTTTTAATCGTATTGATTTACGTTCTTTATGGGGTTTATCAAGAGAAATAGCGATATTAAATAAATTAAAAATACCTAAATTAATACGTATAGATAATATACAAAATAAAAAAAAAAAACAAATAAATTGTAATATTAATATTGAAAATATTCCTATACAATATTTTTTTTGTGAATTATATAAAATAAATTTAGATTCAATTTTACCTTTTAAAATGCAAATAAGATTACTTCAATCAAATTTATTGACAGATAATATCATAGAAAATATTATTAATTATATTTTTATTGAAACTGGATATTGGTTTCATGTTTTTGATTTAGATCATATATCTAAAAATTTATATATTAAAAGTATTAAAAAAAAAACATATATTTTTGATACAAATAAAAAAAAATTTTTTTTAAGAAAAGGAACAATAATATTAACAGATTTAAAAAATATTTTATCATTTGAAGATATGGAATATTCCTGTTATTCAAGGATTAGTAGTACTACTAAAAATTTATTTTTAGGTTCAATTTGTTTTTGTCCAAATTTTATTCAAAAAAGAAATTTATTAATTCCATTTTTTTCTAGAAAAATAGAGTATTCTAAATATAATTTTTATCCTAAAATACAAAAGAATATATTTAAATATATACAAAAATTGATATTAAATATATGTGGTGGAAGATCTTCAAATATTAAAAAATATAATTTAATAAAAAATTTTATTATTACTAATAAAATATTTTTTACTATTAGAAAATTAAATAAAATTTCTGGAATTATTTTTTTAAAAAAAGATATAATTACTATTTTAAAATCATGTTATTTTTCATATATAGAAAATAATGATTCATTTTATGTCACTCCTCCATATTGGCGTCTTGATATTCAGATTGAAGAAGATGTAATTAGTGAAATTATTAGAATGTATGGTTACGAAAAAATTAAATCTTGTCCACCTCAAGAACATATCAATAGTAATATTTCTAATAAAAAATCTGAAGAAATGTCTTTATCTAGAATTAAATTTTTTCTTATTGATCAAGGATATAATGAAATTATATCATATAGTTTTGTAAATTTAAAAATGCAAAGATCTTTTATATCTAAAAATCATTTTATAAAAATTCAAAATCCTATATCAAATGATATGTCAATTATGAGAACATCTCTATGGATTGGATTATTGCAATGTATTTCATATCATCAAAATCGTCAATATGAATCAATTCGTGTTTTTGAATTTGGTTTGTGTTTTTATTTAAAAAATAAAAATAAATTTTCGATTATTCAAGATGAATATTTATCTGCAGCGATTAGTGGTTTTTCTAATCGTAGAGAGTGGTATTATAGAAAAAGAAAATTTGATTTTTATGATTTAAAAGGTGATGTTGAATCAATTTTAAATATTTTAGGAAAATTTGATAATATTGAATTTGTTTCTGAAAAATTTTTAGGATTATGTTTAGGAAAAAGTGCAGGAATTTATTTACACGGTGAATTAATTGGTTTTTTAGATAGTTCATTGCATCGTTTATTTAATTTAAAAAATTCAGTTATTTTATTTGAAATTAAATGGAAAAAAATTTGTAGTCATCAAATTAAAAAAATTAAATCTATATCTACTCTTCCAATTAGTAAAAGAGATATTTCTATTATTATTTCTGATAAAATTATTGTTAAAGACATAATTGATTTATGTAATAAAAATATTTATATTAAAAATTCTGAAATATATGTATATGATATTTATACAGGATCTAATGTTCCATCTGGAAAAAAAAGCATATCAATTTGTTTTCTTTTTAATAGTTTACAATCTATGTTAAAAGAATCTGATATTAATATAAATATTCTTCAATGTATTTCTGCATTAAAAGATAAATTTGGAGCTATTTTAAGAGAGTAAATTACTATGGTATTAACTAAAGCTGAAATTTCAGATTATTTATTTCATAAATTAGAATTAAGCAAACAAAATATTAAAGATTTAGTAGAAATTTTTTTTGAAGAAGTTCGAAAATCATTAGAATTAGGAGAATCTGTTAAATTATCAGGTTTTGGAAATTTTTATCTACGAGATAAAAAACAAAGACCAGGTAGAAATCCTAAAACTGGAGAATATATTCCTATTTCTGCACGTAGAGTAGTTGTTTTTAAACCAGGTCAAAAATTAAGAAGTAGGGTAGAATCTTTTAAAGATATTAAAAAAGAAAAAGATATTGTTTAATCTATTTAAAAATAAGAATAAATATTTTTTTAAAAATAAAGAAACATTTTTTTAAGAAAAGATTTTTAAATATTTTAGTTATTAAATAATATTAATTATGTAATTCATATTTATACTGTATTTTTATTAAACGATATATAAAATTTGATTATAAAAATAATATTTTTATATAAATATTAAATTTTATTTCATGAAATAATTTGATATGGAATAAAAAATAATTTTTTATTAATTTTATTAATTTTATAAATTTTATTTTTTATATCGTAGAAAATTATAAATACAGTATAATATCAATTATATTTAATTTTATAAAGATTTTAATATTTATAGAAAATATTTAATTTAATTAAAAATATTTAAAATTATTTAAAAATAAAAGTATTTATAATATTTATTTTATTAATTTATAAATAAGAAAAGTTTGTTATATATAAAAATATTTTTTTGATTTCTTGTAATATAGATATACGATACAAACGTTTTTCAGTATTTTTATCATTTATTAATATATTTTGGAAAAATTCTTTTATTGGTGTACATAATTCTTCAATTTTTTTCAATAAATTAAAATAATCATTTTTTTCTTTTTTTATATTATTTTCTATAATAGATTTTATTAATATAATTATTTTTTTTTCATATATTGAAAATTTATATATAGGATTTGAATAAAAAATGTTTATTTTTGTTTTTTTTTCTTTTTTTTGTTTTAATATATTCGTTATTCTTTTATAAATATTAAGTATATTTTTCATATTATTAATTTTTTGAAAATTATATAATGCGTGTATGCGATTATTAATATCTAATAAATCATTTAATTTCAGTGAAAGAACAGAAGAAATAATTTTTTTATTATATTTTTTTTTTAAATATAATGATTGAAATTTTGAATATATAAAATTTAAAATTAATTTTTGAATTAATATTTTATTTTTTATATGTGTATATAAATTTATTGAATATTTAATTAATTTAATAATATCAATATATATTTTTTTTTTAATAATTATTTTAATAATACCTATAGTAGATCTACGTAATGCAAATGGATCTTTATTATTTTTAGGTACTTTACTAATACTAAAAATTCCAGTTATAGTATCGATTTTATCAGAAATACTTAATATACAAGATATTAATTGAGTAGGTAAATTAGATTGAGAAAAATTAGGTAAATAATGTTCTTTTATAGCTAAAGCTATTTCTCTATCTTCATGATTATATAAAGCATAATACATACCAATAATACCTTGAAGCGTTGTACTTCGTATTATATTTGTTGTTAAATCACATTTTGATAAAATAGCAGCACGTTTAATTGATTTTTTTTTTACTTTTAGAATTTTTGAAATATATTGACTGATTTTTTTTATTCGTATTGTTTTTTCGTACATAGATCCTAGTTTTTTTTGAAAAGAAATATTTTTTAATAAATCTAATCTGTTAGAAAACTTTATAAGTAAATCCTTTTTTAAAAAAAAATTTATATTTTTTAGTTTAGAAGATAATACTTGTTCATTTTCTTGAATAATTTTTTTAAAATTTGGGGTTTCAATGTTACTAATAAAAATAAAGTAATTTGTAATTGTATTCTTCTTAGTATTAAAGATAGAAAAATATTTTTGATTATTTTCAATAATATATATTAATATTTCCTGAGGTATATTTAAATATTTTTTTTTAAATTTTCCTATATGAGCAATAGGCCATTCGATTGATACACTTATTTCTTTTAACAAATTTTTATTTATATAAATTTTTTTATTATGTTTTTTTGTTAGATTTTTTATTTGTTTTATTATTTTTTTTTTTCTTTCTTGATAATCTAATATAATTTTTTTTTTCTTAAAAAATTTTTTTGTATATTGATTTGCATGATGAAAAATAATTTTTTTAGGAGACATTAAAAAATGTCCATAAGAAATACTATTAGAAGTAATTCCTTCAATTTTAGCTTTAATGATTTTTTTGTTTAGTAAAATCATTATATTACGTATGGGTCTAGAAAATCGAATAGATTTTTCATCCCACAACATAGATCTTTTTAATGGTATTTTTTTAATTGTTTCAAATACTATTTTTTTTATTTTTTCTTTTAAAGAAATAGTTTTTTTTTTATGTATATAAATTAGATGATTTTTTTTTTTTTTTATGTTTTTTAAAGAAAAGACCTTTAATACTAATTTTTTAGAGGTAAAAAATAAAGAAATTTTTTTGTATTGAATTTTATTTTCTTTGATTTTTTTTTTAAAAATATAATAAAAAAAATTTGCTATGTTTTTTAATTCTTTACTAGGTAAATCTTCTGTTTGTATTTCGATTAATAATATTTTTTGATTCATTTTTTACTCTTTAACGTTTATATTAATATATTTTTCAGCAATTTTTTTGATTATTTTCCGTATACATAGAATATAATTTGTTCGTTCAGTAGTAGATAACGTTTTTTTACAGTCTAGTAAATTAAAATAATGAATTGAATATAACATTTGTTCATATGCCGGTATAGATAAAGATTTAGATAAATTTATAAGTCTTTTTGCTTCTTCTATATGCATTTTAAATAATTTTAATAAAAAAATAATATTTGAATGTTCAAAATTGTATAATGAATTTTCTTTTTCATGTAACAAAAATATATCAGAATATTGAATTTTTTTTTCTGATTTTTTATTCCAAATAATATTATAAATATTATTTATATTTTGTATATGCATAGCAATTCTTTCTAATCCGTAAGTAATTTCAATTGCTGGTTGTATATTATTAATACCTCCCATTTGTTGAAAATATGTAATTTGAGTAATTTCTACACCATTTAACCAAATTTCCCATCCTAAACCAGAAGCTCCTATAGTAGGATTTTCCCAATTGTCTTCTAAAAATCTAATATCATTATTGTATATATCTATTCCTATATTTTTTAGAGATGATAAAAACAATTTTTGTACGTTTTTAGGAATTGGTTTAATAATTACTTGAAATTGATAATAATGTTGTAATCTATTTGGATTTTTTGTATATCTTCCATCGGATGGTCTTCTTGATGGTTGTACATACGCGATATGTATCGGTTCTCTTTTTAGAATATTAAAGAATGTATGATGATGAAATGTTCCAGCACCTATAGATATATCTAATGGTTGCATAATTGTACATTTTTTTTTATACCAAAAATTTTGTAGTTTTTGAATTATTTCATAAAATGAATATTTAAATTTTTTCATTTTTCTTCTTTTAATAGGTATATTTAAAGTATTTTTTAAAAAAAATTAAAATTTTAATATTATTAAATTAATATAATTTTTTTTTAAAATTTTGGAATATTTATATTTTTTAATTATATTAAAATTAATTTATGTATACTATATTTATTTTTTATTATTATAATATATGTATTAAAAAGAGGACAATGAAATTTTGATAAAGTATATAGGAGTTCACTGTAATACATCTGGAGGATTAGAAAAATCTGTTTTACAAGCTAATAAATTAAATGCTACAGCTTTTTCTTTTTTTGTAAAAAATCCTTTGAGATGGAATACTTTGCCATTACAACAAAGTACAATTAAGAGTTTTCGTAAGTTTTGTAATAAATATAATTATTCAACATTACAAATATTGCCTCATAGTAGTTATTTAATTAATTTAGGACATCCAGATAAAGAAAAAAAAAAAAAATCATGTAAAACTTTAATTGAAGAAATAAATTTTTGTAATTTATTAGGTTTAGTGATGATAAATATTCATCCGGGGAGTTCTTTAAAAAAAATAACAGAAAAAAAATGTTTAGAAAATATTTCGAATTCTATTAATTATATATTAAAAAAAACTAATAATATTATTATTGTTTTAGAAAATACATCCGGTCAAGGTGGAAATATGGGGTATTGTTTTGAACATTTAGCTTTTATTATCAATAAAGTTCGAAACAAATCAAGAATTGGAGTATGTCTTGATACATGTCATTTATTTGCTTCTGGATATCAATTAAATAATAAAAATAGTTTTTTAAATATTTTTTATAGATTTCATGAATTAATAGGATTGAAATATTTACGTGGAATTCATTTAAATGATTCTAAAGGAAAATTTAATAGTAAATTAGATCGACATGAAAATTTAGGTTATGGAAATATTAAAACAAGTGTTTTCTCAAAAATTGTACGAGTAATTGAGTTTAACAATATTCCTATAATTTTAGAAACAAAAGACGCAAGTATTTGGAAAAAAGAAATTCAATGGTTAAAAAAACAATCATTATTACCCAAAATTAGTATTTTAAATTTCTAAATTCTAATTTATATATAAAATATTAAGAACATTTTTAAAATTTTAATATTTTAAATATATCATTTAATATTTATAGAAATTTTTGATAAAAACAAATTTTTTTAAGGTGTATATAAATATGATAAAATTACAAGCTATTTATCGCAATAAATTAGGAACTAATAATAGTCGTTATTTTAGAAATTTTGATAAAAAAATACCTGCGATTATTTATGGAAAAAAATTTTTAGAAAAGGAATTATTTATTTTATTAGATCATAATATAATATTTAATTTGCAAAAAGAAAAAAATTTTTTTTCAAATAATTTTTTAATTAAATTAAAAAATAAAAGTTTTTTTTCTATATTACAAGATATTCAATTTCATGTTTTTAAACCAATTATATTGCATATAGATTTTTTATGTATTAAATAATTTAAATATATAAAATATATATAAATATATATTTTAATAATTTTTTTAAAAATATATTTTTTAGTATAAAGTTTATTAATAAATAAAATTTTTAAATATTTTTAATATTATTTTTAATGAATTACTTAAATATAAAATATTATACGAAATATTACTATTAGAATCATTAATAAAAAGTAATGATTTTAGTAGTAAAATTATAACGAATAAAAATGATTTTTTATAGTATAAATATTTAATATATTTTCTATTATATGTATAAATTGAATTTAATTAATTTAAAAATTAAAAATAAATTTTTTTTTTGATTATTTTTTTAAAAATATATTTTTTTATAAAAATTAATTTTATTTTTAAATATTTAGTATATAATTCTTTTATTAAATAAATTATTAAAATTATATTTAAAATTTTTAAAATTAGAAATATACATATTTTTAAAAACAAATTTTTTATATAGTTTTTTTTTTTAAAAAAATAAATATTTAAAATAATTTTATGAGATCATTAATATATAAAAATCATGTTCCAATTAAAAAATTAGGACAAAATTTTTTACAGAATAAAGAAATTATTAATCAGATAATTAATTTAATAAATATTAATAAAAATGATAATATTATTGAAATAGGATCAGGATTAGGAGCGTTAACTTTTCCTATTTGTAGAATCATTAAAAAAATGATAGTATTAGAAATTGATGAAGATCTTGTGTTTTTTTTAACTCAAAGTTTATTTATTAAAAAATTACAAATTATAATTGCTGATATTATAAAATTTGATTTTTGTTGTTTTTTTTCTTTACAGAAATATAAAAAATATAGGTTTATTGGTAATTTACCATATAATATTGCTACTATATTTTTTTTAAAAACAATTAAATTTCTTTATAATATAATTGATATGCATTTTATGTTTCAAAAAGAAGTAGCAAAGAGATTATTAGCTACTCCTGGTACTAAAGAATATGGTAGATTAAGTATTATTGCACAATATTTTTATAAGATAGAAACTGTTATTAATGTTAATAAATTTAATTTTTTTCCTACTCCTAAAGTAGATTCTACTTTTTTACGATTTACTCCTAAATATTTTAATAGTAAATATAAAATAGATAAACATTTTTCTGTTTTAGAATTAATTACTAGATTTTCTTTTCAACATAGAAGAAAATTTTTAAATAATAATTTAATATCTTTATTTTCTACAAAAGAATTAATTTCTTTAGATATTGATCCATATTCAAGAGCAGAAAATGTTTCTTTAATTCAATATTGTAAATTAATGAAATATTATTTGAAAAGAAAAATTTTATGTTTAGATTAATCAAAATAATTATGATATATTTTTAAATTAATTAACTAATGTATATGTAGTATATTTAAACTTCCTTGTTATTATAATATTTTTATATGCGAAATATGTTTTCGTTGTTTTCTTTTTCTTTTTACATTTCTTGTAAACACAGTATTGGATATTTATTTACATTTTTATAAGCATTAATTGTAGCAAATGCTCCATTTAATGTAGAATCATAATGTATTTTATATTTTAACGCATTTTTTCGTATTTTATGAGTATCTTGATTGGGATTATTATTTTCTGATGTATTAATTATATAAGTATATTTTTTATTTTTTATATTATCAATTATATTTGGTTTTCCTTCATTAATTTTGTTTACTAATGTTGTTTTTATTCCTATAGATTTTAATTTTAAATATGTACCTAAAGTTGCATCAATATTAAAATATAATTTTTTTAATTGTATAGCAAGATTAATAACAGAATTTTTATCATTTTTTTGCACAGATAATAACACAGTTCCATATTTTTTAATATTAATAGATATTCCTAACATTGCTTTATAAAATGCTAAAGAAAAATTTTTTCCAATTCCCATAACTTCACCAGTAGATTGCATTTCTGGTCCTAAAAAAGGATTAATTTCAGGAAATTTATTAAATGGTAGCACGACTTCTTTTACGAAAAAATGTTTTGGTGTAATAGTTTTTATATAATTTTGTTCAGATAAGTTTTTTCCATAAATTACTCTCATAGCTACTTTAGCTAATGGTACTTGAATAGCTTTAGAAATGAATGGTATAGTTCGAGATGCTCTAGGATTTGCTTCTAAAATATATAATTTTTTATTTTTAATAGCAAATTGAATATTTATTAAACCTTGTACATTTAATTTAATTGATAAAATTTTTGTTTGTTTTTTAATTTTTTTTAGTAATTGTTGACTAACTGTGTATACCGGTAAAGTGCATGCAGAATCTCCAGAATGAATTCCAGCTGGCTCAACATGTTCCATGATTCCGCCAATAAAGACATTTTTTAAATCACATACAGCATCTACGTCTATTTCTGTTGCATTATCTAAATATTGATCTATAAGTATTGTTTTTTTTTTTGATTGTATATTAAGATTTAAAAAATATTTAATTAATTCTTTATCATTTTTTATAATCTTCATTTCACGTCCGCCTAATACATAGGATGGACGAACAATTATTGGGTATCCTATATAGTTTGATTTTATTAAAGCTTCTTTAATATTAGTTGCTATATCATTTTTTGGTTGTTTAATTTTTAATTTATGAATAATTTTTTGAAATTTCTTTCTATTTTCAGCTTGATCAATAAATTTTGGTTGAGTTCCTAAAATTTTAATACCTTCTTTTTTAAAATATTTAGCTAATTTTAGTGGTGTTTGACCTCCAAATTGAATTACAATTCCTAATGGTTTTTCTATTCGTACAATTTCTAATATTTCTTCTAAAGAAATAGGTTCAAAATATAATCTATCGGAAATATCGTAATCTGTTGAAACTGTTTCTGGATTACAATTGATCATTATTGTTTCATATTTATCCTTTTTTGATATTTGAGAAGCATGAACACAACAATAATCAAATTCAATACCTTGTCCAATTCTATTCGGCCCACTACCTAAAATAATTATTTTTTTTTTGTTTTTTGTAGGAATTGATTCACATTCATCTTCCCAAGTAGAATACATATATGCTGTTTTTGTAGAAAATTCTGCAGAGCATGTATCAATTCTTTTATATACTGGGTGTAAATTTAATTGATATCTTTTTTTTCTTATTTTTTCTTCTTTAGTTTTTAATAATTGAGCAATTCTTAAATCTGAAAACCCTTTAGATTTTAATTTTTTAAATTGTATAAAATCTAAATTAGATATTTTTTTTTTTTTAATTTTTTCTTCTATAGAAATTAATTCTTGTATATGAAATAAAAACCAATAATCAATATTAGTATATTTTTGAATTTTTTTCATAGAAAAATGTAATCGAAATGCTTCTCCAATATACCATAATCTGTTAGGTCCAGCTTCTTTAAGCTCATATTTTATTTTTTTTTCTTGAAATATTTTGTTGTTTTTATTATTTTTTTTTTCTAAAATATCAAATCCTGTAGATCCTATTTCTAAACTTCTTATAGCTTTTTGTAATGATTCTTGAAAAGTTCTTCCGATTGACATTACTTCTCCTACTGATTTCATTTGTGTAGTCAATCTATCATTACATCCTGGAAATTTTTTAAAATCAAATCTAGGAATTTTGGTAACTATATAATCAATTGAAGGTTCAAATGCCGCAGGAGTATTTTTTCCTGTAATATTATTTGTTAATTCATCTAGTGTATACCCTATTGATAATTTTGTAGAAATTTTTGCAATAGGAAAACCTGTAGCTTTAGAGGCTAATGCAGATGAACGTGATACTCTAGGATTCATTTCTATAACTATCATTTTTCCATTTTTAGGATTTATTGCAAATTGTACATTTGATCCTCCATTAGTTACACCAATTTCTTTTAAAATATTTATTGCAGCATTACGCATTTTTTGATACTCTTTATCACTTAGAGTTTGTGCGGGAGCTACAGTAATTGAATCTCCAGTATGTATTCCCATAGGATCTATGTTTTCAATTGTACATACAACAATAAAATTTCCTGATTGGTCTGTAATAACTTCTAATTCATATTCTTTCCATCCAATTAATGATTCATCAATTAATAATTCTGATATAGGTGAAGATTCTAATCCTAATATACAAATATTTTGAAAATCTTCTTTATTATATGCGATTCCCCCTCCACTTCCTCCCATAGTAAAAGAAGGTCTAACAATACATGGAAAACCAATAGATTTAATAATTGAATTAGCTTCTTCTATATTATGCGCTATACCACATTTTGCTGTTTTTAATTTTATTTTTTTCATAGATTTTTCAAATAAAGATCTATTTTCAGCTTTTTTAATACACTTTATAGTAGTTCCTATTATTTCAATATTATATTTATCTAAAATACCTTTCTTGTATAATTGTAATGTACAATTTAAAGCTGTTTGCCCTCCCATAGTAGGTAATATAGCATTTGGTTTTTCTTTTTTAATAATTTTTAAAATTATTTTTGTATTAATAGGTTCAATATAAGTAAAATCAGCTATTTCTGGATCCGTCATAATTGTAGCCGGATTCGAATTTATTAATATTACTTGATAACCTTCTTCTTTTAAAGCTTTACAAGCTTGAGCTCCTGAATAATCAAATTCACATGCTTGTCCAATGATTATTGGGCCAGCACCAATTATTAATATTTTTTTTATATCTTCTCTTTTTGGCATTTTTTTTCCTTATATTTCATATTTTTAATAAATTTATTAAATAATTTTTTAATATCATGAGTTCCAGGATTTGATTCTGGATGTCCTTGGAAACTAAAAGATAAGTGATTTTTTAATGAAATTCCTTGAATAGTTTTATCAAATAAAGATATATGTGTTACTGACATATTTTTTTTTATAGTTTTAGGATCTATAGTAAAATTATGATTTTGAGAAGTAATAAATACACGTTTTGTTAATATATTTTGTACTGGATGATTAGACCCGTGATGTCCAAATTTCATTTTTATTATTTTAGATCCTAATGATAAAGCTAAAATTTGATGTCCTAAACAAATTCCAAATATAGGAATAGAAAAATTTAATAATTTTTTAACGTTTTTAATAGCTACAATGTATGATCGGGGATCGCCTGGTCCGTTGGATAATAGAATTCCAGAAGGATTTAATGATATAATTTTTTTTATATTAATGTTATATGATACTAGAGTAATTTTACATCCCATTTTATCTAATATTTTTAATATACTTTTTTTTACACCAAAGTTATATACAACAACATGAAAAGTTTTTTTTTTTGAAAAATAATTTTTATTATTCCATATTTTTATTTTTTTTGTTGTTAGATATTTTATTTTTTTTTCTTTGCTTTTTTTTTTATATTTTTTGATTTTTTTAAAAGCATATCTAATATTAATATATTTTCCAGATTGAATACATCCATACTGTGATCCATTATTTCGGATGATATGTGTTAATTTTCTAGTATCAATATCAGATATAGCAATAATTTTATTTTTTTTAATATATTGAAGTATATTCTTTGTACTGCGAAAATTACTATCTATTTTTGATATAGATCTCATAATAATTCCATTAGCATGAATTTTTTTGGATTCCTCGTCTTGTGTATTAGTACCAACATTTCCTATATGTGGATATGTAAATACGATAATTTGTCCTAAATATGATGGATCAGTTAATATTTCTTGATATCCGGTTATAGCTGTATTAAATACAATTTCTCCAACTATTTCTCCTTCAATTCCAACATTAATACCTGAGAAAATAGTACCATTTTCTAAAATTAAATTCGCTAATTTTGTCAAAATTTTTTCCTAATTTATTTTATAAAAAATTATTAATATTAAGAATGTATATTATTTTATAATATAGAATATGTATTCTTTTTTATATTTTAATTTTTTTTAGCATATCTGACATATTATATAAACCATTTTTTTTTCTTGATATCCAAATTGCTGCTTTTAAAGCTCCTTTAGCAAATACAGAACGATGTATAGCTTTATGAAATATTGAAATTTTTTCATATTTATTAGAGAAAAGAACTGTGTGTTCGCCTATAGTATTACCTTCTCGAATAGTTGAAAATCCAATTCTTTTTTTTTTTCTTATTCCAATATTTCCATACCTTGAAAAAATAGCTGATTTTTTAAAATTCCATTTCATGGATTTAGAAATTATTTTTCCTAATTGTAAAGCTGTTCCTGAAGGAGCATCTATTTTATTTCTATGATGAGATTCAATAATTTCAATATCCGAATTTTTTCCTAAAATTTTTGAAATATTTTTTAGTATTTTATAGATAATATTAATTCCTATGCTGAAATTAGGTGAATATATAATTGGTATTTTTTTAGAAGCATTATTTATTATTTTAATTTGTTCGGTATTAAAACCTGTAGTTCCTAATACTATTTTTTTATTGTTTTTTAAACAATATTTTATTATTTTTATAGAATATTTAGGTGAACTAAAATCAATTATAGTATCAAATTTTAATATTTTTTTTTTTTTTTTAAGATTATTTAGTGTTATAAATTTTTTTTTTTCTTTAACTTTATAAAATTGATTATGATTTTTAATATCTATATTATTATTAATTAATGCATATACTAATTTAATTAATTTATTTTTTTTTGTTTCTTTTATTAGTATTTTTCCCATTCTGCCTAAAGCACCTGATATTATAATTTTAGTTTTATTTTTCATAGAATATATTTTCTCAAATAATTTTAATATTGTTTATATACAAATTTTTAAAGAATATAATATTTTAAGTTATTATAAATATAATACAAATTATATTATATTTATAAAAAAAAAATTATATATATAAATATGCATTAATGTTATTTATTTTTATAAAAAAATATGTTTTTTATTAGTTTGATTAATGTTTTTAATACATTTATTACAAATTGAATTTTTATTTTTTAAAAAATTATTTTTTTTTGTATAATTCCAACATCTTGGACATTTTATTTTTTTGCTTTTTTTTATTAGAATTTTAAATTTTTTTATTTTTTTACTTTTAATCGCTAATGAAGGAGCTGAAGAATATTTATGTAATTGAGTTTCAGAAACTAAAAAGATAAATTTTAATTCATTATTAAACAATAATAGAAAATTAAATAATTTTTTATTTATATATAATAACAATATTATTTCTAATGAATTTTTAATAAATTTATTTTTTTTTTCTGTTTCAATAAACAGATTTATTTCTTTTCTTATAGCAAAGATTTTTTTCCAAAAAAATAAATTATATGTAGATTTTTTTTTTATTAATTGTTTATTTTTATACCATTGAGTCATGAAAATTGATTTTTCTTTTTTTTCTTGTAATTGACTCCATATTTCTTCTGCTGTAAAAGAGAGTATTGGTGCTATCCATCTTACTAAAAATTGTAATATATAAAAAATAGCTGTTTGACTACTACGTCTTTCTATACTATTTTTATGCATAGTGTATTGACGATCTTTAATTAATTCTAAATAACAAGATCCTAATTCTATAGAACAAAAATTAATAATTTTTTTTATTACTTTATGAAATTGATATTGAGAATATTTTTTAATAATTTTTCTTTGATAATTATATGTTTTTTCTATTATCCATTGATCTAAAAATAACATTTTTTCATATTTAATAATATGAATATTAGCTTTAAAATCAAAAATATTAGAAAATAAGAATCGTATTGTATTTCTTATTCTTCTATAGTTATCTGAGATTTGTTCTAATATTTCATTTGAAATTGATATATCATTTGTATAATTAGTATAAGCTACCCATAATCTTAAAATATCAGCTCCTTTTTTTTGAATAATTTTTTTTGGTGAAATATTATTATTTAATGATTTTGACATTTTTTGTCCATTTTTATCCAGAACAAATCCATGAGTAATTACTGATAAATATGGAGGAATAGTTTTTGTAATCATAGATATTATTAGTGATGACATAAACCATCCTCTATGTTGATCTGATCCTTCTAAATATAAATCAGCAACATAATTTTTTTTATTTTTTATATTATGTTTATATATTTTAAGTTGATGATTTGCTCCAGATTCAAACCATACATCAAGTACATCATTAACTTTTCGATAGGTTTCTGAATCTTTTTTTATCCATGTATTAACATTAGATTCCCACCATATTTTATATCCATGATTTCTTATTTTTTTAACTATTTTTTTCATTATCATAACTGTATTTGGATGTAATTCTCCTGTATTTTTATGAATAAAGAATGGTAATGGAATCCCCCAAATTCTTTGTCTAGAAATACACCAATCTGGTCTAATTTTTAGCATTTTTTTCATTTTATTTTTTCCCCAACTAGGAATCCATAAAATTTTTTTTATTTTATTAAAAGTATCTTCTTTAAAATTTTTCTTTGAAAGATTAATAAACCATTGTGGTGTAGCTCTGAATATAATAGGTTTTTTATGACGCCAGCAATGTGGGTAATTATGATTAATAGTTTGAAAAAAAAATAGTTTTTTGTTTTTTTTTAAAATATATATTATTTTATTTTCTTTATTAAAAATATGTATATTATTTAATTGAGAATATTTTTTAATTTTATAAAAACCATGTGAATCAACAATTTGTTTAGGTATTATTTTATATTTTTTACATGCAATAAAATCTTCATATCCATGATCAGGAGACATATGTACAGCTCCTGTACCTAATTGATTTGAAACATGTTTTGATAAAATAATAGGAATTTGAGTATTTAAAAATGGATGAAAACACTTAATGTGTTCTATTTCTTTTCCTTTAAAAGATAAAATTATTTTCCATTTTTTTATATTGTTTTTTTTAAAAATTTTTTTTGTTAATTCTTCTATACAAATATAATATTTTTTATTTATTTTTATAATCTGATAATATAATTTTGGATTGATAGCAATAGCTTGACAGGTCGGAATAGTCCAGGGTGTGGTTGTAAATATTAATATTGAAATGTTATTAAAAATTTTTTTATTATAATTTTTAAAAAAATTATTTTTTAATATAGAATTTTCAATTAATTTATATTCTATATATATAGAAATTGATTTTTTAAATTTATATTCTATTTCAGCTTCAGCAAGAGCAGATTGACAATCAAAACACCAATAAACAGGTTTAAGATCACGGTATATTAATCCTTTTTCAACAATTTTAGTTAATACTTTAATTGTATTGGATTGATTAATATAATCAGTACTTAAATTAATATTATCCCAATTTGCAATAATTCCTAATCGTATAAAATCATTTTTTTGTTTTTCTACTTGTTTTAAAACATATTTAAAACATATTTTTCGAAATTCTTTTTTATTAATTTTTTTTTTAGAAAGTTTTTTTTCTATAATATGTTCAATAGGTAATCCATGGCAATCCCAACATGGAATATATGGAGAAAAAAATCCAGACATACGTTTAAATTTTAAAATTATATCTTTTAAAATTTTATTTACTGCATGACCAATGTGAATATTTCCATTTGCATACGGAGGACCATCTTGTAAAAAAAATTGTTTATTTTTTTTTTTGTTTTTATGTAATTTATTATATAAATTTATTTTTTTCCATGTTTCTAATATCTCGTTTTCTTTATATGCTAAATTAGCTTTCATAGGAAATTTTGTTTTTGGTAAATTTAAAGATTTTTTTATGTTTATCATTCGATTAACTCTATATTAAAGTAGAAATTTTATTTATAAAAATATTGATAGTAATATTTATATTATAAAAATAATTATTTATTTATATAAAAATTTTTTTTTATATTTAATAAAAAATTATTTTTTAAATTTTTTTTTTTATATTTTTATATACTTTATCATTATATAATATTAATATTATTAGCATTTTAGATATTGAATAATTAGTATATCTATTTTAGATTAAAAGTTTATTTTTTTAAAAAAATATATTTATACTAATAAATATGTAATGTAATTTTTATACAAGTATTTAATAGTTCATTAAATTAATTTAATTTGGAGGTTATAATTATTTTGGCTAATATTAAATCATCTAAAAAACATATAAGTATTTCTGAAAAACGTAGAAAATATAATTGTAGTAAACGTTCAATGATAAAAACATTTATGAAAAAAGTACTTTTTTTTATTAAAGAAAAAAATAGAATAAAAGCTATTAAGTTTTTTTATATATTTCAATCATTAGTAGATAGATATTCCTTAAAAAAAATTATACATATTAATAAAGCATCAAGATATAAATCAGTATTAATGAATAATATTAAAAAAATTTAATATCATATTTTTTATACTTTTTTACTAGTATTGCTTCTATTATTTATAGATAGCAATACCCTATTTCTATTAGATTTTATTTAGTAAAATTATTAAAAAATTTTTTTACACTATTAAAAAATCTTTTAGATTTAGGGCTATTATTTTCTCCTTTATAATTTTTAAAACTTTCTCCTAATTGATATAATATTTTTTTTTGAAATGAATTTAAATTTACAGGGGTTTCTACTATAATTTTACAGAATAAATCTCCTTGAAATCCTTTTCTAACTGATTTCACACCTTTACCTCGTATACGGAATATTTTACCTGATTGTGTTTCAGAAGGTATTTTTAAGTTTATTTTTCCTTCTAATGTCGGAACAGTTATTTCGCCCCTAAAGCTGCTATACAAAATTATAGATCCCCCTGCTATTACAAAATTTATAGGAATTTTACAATGCAAATTATTTTCATCTCGTTTAAAAATTGGGTGTTTTTTTACTTTTATTTGTATATATAAATCTCCAGATTTAGCTCCATATTTTCCTGCTTCACCTTCATTATTTAAACGAATTTGGTCATTTGTATCAATACCAGCAGGTATTGTAATAGATAATTTTTTAGATTTTTTGATTCTTCCTTGTCCAAAACAAATTTTACATGGGTTTTTTATCATTGTCCCAGTACCTCTACATGTAGAACATGTTTGTTGCACACTAAAAAATCCTTTTCTCATATGTATTTGCCCGTGTCCATTACAACTCGTACATGTACTAGGTTTAGATCCATATGCAGAACCATAACCATAACAAGATTGACATTTATCTAATTTTGGAATTCTAATTTCTTTCTTAATTCCTTTTACAGCTTCTTCTAATGTTAGAATAATATTATATTGTAAATCAGATCCTTTTTCTTTTCTGTTTTTTTTATTACTACCAAAAATATCACCAAAAACATCACCAAATATATCATTAAAATCAGATGTAGAAGTAGTAAAACTGCTATGAAATTCATTATTAGAGTTATTGTTTTGTTCGAATGCTGAATGTCCATATTGATCATATAAATTTCTTTTTTTAGTATCACTTAAAATTTCATATGCTTGTTTAATTTTTTTAAATTTTTCTTCTGCTGTTTTATTACCTTGATTTCGATCAGGATGATATTTAATAGCAAGTTTTTTATAAGCTCTTTTAATATCAAGTTGACTTGCAGTATTGGAAATGTTTAAAGTTGTATAATAATCTTGTTTTGTCATGATATTTTTTATTTTCCATATTATGCGTATAATATGGGTGTAGATAATTTCTACACCCTATGTATTACATAAAAGATTAAGTAAGAATAATTTTATTATATATATAATAAATATTTTTAATATAAAAATTATTTTATTTTTTATTTTTATCTTTAATTTCTTCAAATTCAGCATCTACTACATTTTTTTTATCGTTTTCTTTGTTTTCTTTTTCTTGTACTGTTTCTTCTGGTTTTTGATTTTTTAATATTTCTGTTAATTTTAAATTTAATTCTATTATTTTTTGTATATTATCTTCGATTTCTTTTTTGTTTTCTCCTTTTAATGATATATCTAATTCTTGTAATGATTTTTCAATATCTGATTTAATTGTTGGATCAATTTTTTCTTTACATTCATCTAATTGTTTTTTAGTATTATGTAAAATTTGATCTCCTTGATTTTTTGTCTTTATTAGTTCTTCAAATTGTAGATCTTTTTCAGAATTTTCTTGAGCATCTAAAATCATTTTTTTAATTTCATCATCATTTAATCCAGATGAAGATTGTATAGTAATTTTTTGTTCTTTTCCTGTATTTTTATCTTTTGCTGAAACATGTAATATTCCGTCAGCATCAATATCAAATGTTACTTCTATTTGCGGTACTCCCCTTGGAGCAGCTTGTATTCCATCTAGATTAAATTGTCCTAATGATTTATTATCTAGAGCTCTTTTTCTTTCTCCTTGTAATATATGTATAGTAACTGCAGATTGATTATCTTCAGCTGTAGAAAAAGTTTGACTATGTTTTGTTGGAATTGTTGTGTTTTTATTAATTAATGATGTCATTACTCCACCCATAGTTTCAATTCCAAGAGATAATGGAGTTACATCTAATAATAATACATCTTTTACTGTTCCAGATAAAACTCCTCCTTGTACCGCAGCTCCAATAGCAACTGCTTCATCAGGATTTACATCTTTTCTAGGTTTTTTTCCAAAAAAATCAGCTACTTTTTTTTGTACTAACGGCATACGTGTTTGTCCGCCAACTAAAATAATATCATTAATATCTGATATTTTTAATTTTGCATCTTTTAATGCTGTTTCTAATGGTTTTATAGATTGTAAGACTAAATCTTCTACTAGTGATTCTAATTTTGATCTTGTAATTTTTATATTTAGATGTTTTGGTCCAGTAGCATCTGCTGTAATATATGGAAGATTTATATCAGTCTGTTGTGTAGTTGACAACTCTATTTTTGCTTTTTCAGCTGCTTCTTTTAATCTTTGCATTGCTAAAGAATCATTATTTAAATTAATTCCTTGTTCTTTTTGAAATTCAGCAACTAAAAAATGTATTAGTCGATTATCAAAATCTTCTCCGCCTAAGTGTGTATCACCGTTAGTTGATAATACTTCAAATGTTTTTTCTTTTTCTACATCATCAATTTCAATAATTGAAATGTCAAATGTTCCTCCTCCTAAATCATATACTGCTATTGTTCGATTCCCTTTTCCTTTATCTAATCCATATGCTAATGCTGCTGCTGTTGGTTCATTTATTATTCTTTTTACTTGAAGTCCTGCTATTTTACCAGCATCTTTAGTTGCTTGTCTTTGTGCATCATTGAAATATGCGGGAACAGTAATAACAGCTTCAGTAATACTTTCACCTAAAAACTCTTCAGCAGTTTTTTTCATTTTTTTTAGAATTTCAGCTGATATTTGAGGTGGAGCTATTTTTTCTTTTTTTATTTTTAACCATGCGTCTCCATTTACAGATTGAATGATTTCATATGGCATTATTTTAATATCACGTTGTACTTCTTCGTCTTGAAATTTTCTTCCCATTAATCTTTTAATAGCAAATAATGTATTTTTTGGATTTGTGATTGATTGTCTTTTTGCTGGTTGTCCTACTAGAATTTCATTATTTTCAGTATATGCAATAATAGATGGTGTAGTACGTTCTCCTTCAGAATTTTCTAGAACTTTTGCTTTATTATTGTCCATAACTGCTACACAAGAATTTGTAGTTCCTAAATCTATTCCAATAATTTTTCCCATAAATGTATTCCTTCTAAATATATAGTAATAAATGATTTTTAAATTTATTATTTAAAAATTAAATATCTTATATTAACAATTTTTTTTTGAAAAAAAATTATCTATAAAATAGATAATACTAATTAAATGGGGTCAGTTTGTTCTGCATCAAGGGTAAAAAAAAAATATAATTATATTTTTAATAAATTTTAAGATTAAAAATATTTAAATGTTTTTTTTTGGAAAAAAATTAATTAGTTTAATTAAAAATATCACTTTTTTTTTTGATAAAATGATATAATAAATTTTATTGATATTAATCAAATATTATTTATATATTATATTTTTTTAATTAATTTTTAATTAAATGAATATAATTTATATTATATTTTAAGCTTAAATATATTTATGAATGTTAATTATGAATTTTTTGGTTTTTATTTTTTTATTTTTTGTAGTTTTTTTTTATGTTTTTTTATGTTATTTTTAGGTTATTTTTTCGGAAGTAAATCATATTTTAGAGATGTACCTGAACCTTTTGAATCTGGAATAATTTCTTTTGGAAACACAAAATTACCGGTACCAATTAAATTTTCTTTGATTGCTATTTTGTTTGTTATATTTGATGTAGAAATTTTGTATTTATATTCTTGGTCGGTTTGTATAAATAAGTTAGAATGGATAATTTTTTTTGAAATGTACATTTTCATTGCTTTTTTATTTTTGACATGGTTTTATTTAATTAAAAAAAAAATATTTAAAAAAAATTTGTTTAAATAAATAATTATTTATTTATTATGTAATGATAAATTTAAAATTGATAAATAATTTTATAAATTTTTTTATAAATAAATTTATTTATTAAATACAAGAATATAAAAAAATAATCATAGGATTTTTTAAAATGAAATATACTTTAACTCGTGTTAATACAAAAAATAGTATTTCGAAAAAATATCCTTTACGTTCTTTAAAAAAAACATCAGATCCAATAAAAAAACAAATAAAAAATAATATTTTTTTTGGAACAATATCAAAATATATGCAATATATTATGAATTGGGGAAGAAAGAATTCTTTATGGCCGTATAATTTTGGTTTATCTTGTTGTTATGTTGAAATGGTTAGTGCTTTTACATCTATTCATGATATTTCTCGTTTTGGTTCCGAAGTTTTACGGACCTCTCCTAGACAAGCAGATTTTATGGTTATTGCTGGTACTCCATTTATTAAAATGGCTCCAGTAATACAACGATTATATGATCTAATGTTAGAACCAAAATGGGTTATTTCGATGGGTTCTTGTGCAAATTCAGGTGGTATGTATGACATATATTCTGTTGTTCAAGGAGTTGATAAATTTCTTCCAGTTGATATTTATATACCTGGCTGTCCTCCAAGACCAGAAGCATATATTCATGCAATTACTTTATTACAAAAAGCTATTTCTAAAGAACGCAGACCATTATCTTGGATAGTAGGTGAGCAAGGGGTGTATAAATATAATATGTTATCTGAGAAAGAAGAAAAAAATAAAAAAAGAATTTCTATTATTAATATTGATTCAGAAGATTCTTTTTGATTTTGTAAAAAAAATTGTTTTGTTTTTTATAAATATATATTTTATATATATAACTATTATATTTTGATTATATTGCTTATTATAAGGATAATAAATATGTCTCATATGGATTTAAAAAAAAAAAAAATTTTTTAGATGATAGAAAAAATAAATTTTTTAAAAATAACCCTATTATTTTAAGTTTATTTAAATTATTCGGAAAAGAAAATTTTTTTATACAAGATTCTTATTTAGAATCTCCTATTTTATGGATTGATAGTACTATACTAATTCAAGTAATTGGTTTTTTAAAAAAAAATAATACTTGTTCTTATGAAATTTTATTTGATTTATTTGGAATAGATGAACGTACAAGAAAAAATGTTAAAAGTTTTCCGAATGCTGATTTTACAGTATCTTATTATTTTTTTTCAATTTCTAATAATTCTGATTTAATATTAAAAGTTGCTTTGTTAAAAGAACATTTACAATTACCAACAATTTCATCAATTTTTTTAAATGCTAATTGGTATGAACGTGAGATTTGGGATATGTTTGGAATTGTCTTTAATAATCATCCATATTTAACTCGTATTTTGATGCCTAAAAATTGGGTAGGACATCCTTTACGAAAAGATTATTCTTCTCATGCAACAGAATTTGATGAATTTTATTTCACTAAACAAAAAGAAGATTTAGCAATGGAATCTTTAAAATTCTGCCCTAAATCATGGGGTTTAGAAAATAATGATTCTAATAATTCAGAATATATGTTTTTAAATTTCGGACCTAATCATCCTTCTTCTCATGGAGCTTTTCGTATAGTTCTGCAATTACATGGGGAAAAAATTATAAATTGTATTCCAGATATTGGTTATCATCATCGTGGAGCTGAAAAAATTGCTGAAAGACAAACATGGCATAGTTATATTCCATATACCGATCGTATAGAATATTTAGGTGGATGTGTTAATGAAATGCCTTATATATTAGCTGTAGAAAAGTTAGCAGGAATTGTTGTGCCTGAAAAAGTTCAAGTAATTAGAATATTATTATCTGAATTATTTAGAATTAATAGTCATTTATTATTTTTATCTACTTTTATTCAAGATATAGGAAGTATGAGTACTGTTTTTTTAGCATTTACAGATCGTCAAAAAATTTATGATTTAATCGAATCTATTACTGGAGCTCGTATGCATCCAGCATGGTTTAGAATTGGAGGAGTAGCAAAAGATTTACCGAAGAATTGGAATTCTTTATTAAAGAAATTTTTAATTTGGATGCCTAAACGATTAGATTATTATGTTAATATTGCAATAAAAAATAAGATTTTAATATCACGTTCAAAAGGTATTGCGGCTTATGGAAAAAAAGAAGCTTTATCATGGGGAATTACTGGAGCAGGTTTACGTGCAACTGGAGTGAATTTTGATGTAAGAAAAAATAGACCATATTCTGGTTATCAAAATTTTGATTTTGAAGTTCCAATTGGAAATAATATTAGTGATGCATATACGCGAGTATTATTAAAAATTGAAGAGATTAGACAAAGTTTAAAAATATTAAATCAATGTTTATTACATATGCCTTTAGGTTCATATAAATCTGATCATCCGTTAAGTACACCTCAAAAAAAAAATAAATCTTTATTTCATATTGAAAGAATGATTACACATTTTTTGCAAATGTCTTGGGGACCAATAATTCCTAGTAATGAAAGTTTTCAGATGATTGAAGCAACAAAAGGAATCAATAGTTATTATTTAATAAGTGATGGATTAACTACAAGTTATAGAACAAGAATTCGGACTCCTAGTTTTGCTCATTTACAACAAATTCCTTCTGTTATAAGAGGTTATGTAATATCAGATTTGATTGTTTATTTAGGTAGTATTGATTTTGTGATGTCAGATGTAGATAGATAAATTTATTTGTATAAAAATTAGGAAAAATAAAGTGTTTGAATTAAGTAAATTAGAGATTTCTAAAATTTTAAAAAAAAAAAAATGTTATGTTAATTCACAAGCAGCGTGTATTGAAGCTTTAAAAATTGTACAAGAACATAGAAAGTGGATTTGTAAAGACTCTATTATAGCAATTTCTAAAATATTATCTATTCCAGCATGTGAAGTAGAAAGTATAGCAACTTTTTATTGTCATATTTTTCGGAAACCAGTAGGTCGTAATATAATTCGTTATTGTGATAGTGTTGTATGTTTTATTAATAATTTTAAAAGTATTAAAAAAAAATTAAAATATATTTTAAATATTTCTCCAGGAGAAACAACTTCTGATTGTAGATATACTTTGTTACCAACCTGTTGTTTAGGAGCTTGTGATAAAGGTCCTGTAATGCTAGTTAATAAAACTTTATATACTAGACTTACTTCAAAAATGTTAATTAATATATTGGATAAATATAAATGATATATATGTTAAAAACATCTGAAACTCATCCTTTAACATGGAGAATAGATAAATATTCTTCTAATAAATCTATTGGAATACATGAGTACTGTCACACTGGCGGTTATCAATCTTTAAAAAAATCTTTAAAAAAATTATGTCCAGAAGATATAATATTATTAATTAAAGAATCAGGTTTAAGAGGAAGAGGAGGAGCTGGATTTCCTACCGGAATAAAATGGAATTTAATGTTAAAAAGTAATATTAAAGAAAAAATAAGATACTTAATTTGTAATGCGGATGAAATGGAGCCTGGAACATATAAAGATAGATTTTTAATGGAAAGATTACCACATCAATTAATTGAAGGTATTATTATATGTGCTTTTACATTACATATTAGTTGTGCTTACATTTTTTTACGTGGTGATTATTATGTAGCAGAAAAAATTTTAAATAAATCAATTGATGAAGCATATCAATTAGGTTATTTAGGAAAAAATATATTAAATAGTGGATTTAATTTTAATTTGTTTCTACATACAGGAGCTGGTCGTTATATTTGTGGTGAAGAAACAGCTTTAATTAATTCATTAGAAGGATTAAGAGCTAATCCACGATTTAAACCACCATTTCCTGCTAATTATGGTCTTTGGGGTAAACCTACATGTATTAATAATGTTGAAACATTATCAAATATTCCTGCAATTATTCAACATGGTTCAGAATGGTATAAGAATTTATCTAAAGGAAAAGATTCTGGAACTAAATTATTAGGATTTTCAGGTAAAGTAAAAAATCCTGGTTTATGGGAGTTACCATTAGGAATTACTGCAAGAGAAGTATTAGAAGATTATGCTGGAGGAATGAAAAAAAATTTATTTTTAAAAGCTTGGCAACCAGGTGGTGCTGGAACTGATATATTATCACATAAAGATATTGATATAAAAATGGATTTTACTAGTTTTCAAGAAATAGGTAGTCGATTAGGAACTGGAATTTCTATGGCGATTGATAATAATATCAATATTATTTCTTTACTTATTAATATTGAAATTTTTTTTTCTCGAGAATCATGTGGATTTTGTACTCCGTGTCGAGAAGGATTACCATGGATTGTTAAGTTATTAAAAAATTTAGAAAAAAAAAATGGAAAAAAAGAAGATATTAAAATATTAGATGAATTGTGTATATCTTTAGGTCCTGGAAAAACTTTTTGTGCTCATGCTCCAGGAGCAATATCTCCATTAAAAAGTGCTTTAAAATTATTTCGTAATGAGTTTGAAAATAGCATTTATAAAAATAAAAAAAATATAAATATTGTTTCTTTATAAGAAATAATAAAAATATATATTTTAATTTAATTAAATATAATAATTTGTATGTTAATATTATTTTTTTTAAAAAAATTTTAATATAATAAAATATTAGTAATTTATTAAATAGGTTATTTACTATGGTAAAAATTTTTATTGATGGAAAAATTTTTTTTGTTAAATCGTCATATAATTTGTTACAAGCTTGTTTATCTAAAGGCTTTAATGTACCTTTTTTTTGCTGGCACCCAGCTTTAGGAAGTATAGGTGCATGTAGACAATGTGCGGTTAAAGTATATCAAAATAAGGAAGATGATGTAGGTTCTATTGTAATGTCTTGTATGTCTGTTGTTCAAAAAAATATGCGAATTTCATTAATAGATTCAGATGTAAAAAAATTTCAAAAAGATATAATTGAACTAATGATGTTAAATCATCCTCATGATTGTCCTGTTTGTGCTGAAGGAGGAAGTTGTCATTTACAAGATATGACAGTTTTAAATAAACATCATATACGCCGTTATATATTTAAGAAACGTATCTTTAAGAATCAATATTTAGGTCCATTAATATCACATAATATGAATAGGTGTATTACATGTTATCGTTGTATAAGATATTATAAAGATTATTCAGGAGGAAAAGATTTTGGAGTATATGGATCAAATAATAAAATTTATTTTGGTCGATTAGAAGACGGATTTTTAGAAAGTGAATATTCAGGAAATTTAATTGATATTTGTCCTACAGGCGTATTTACTGATAAAACAAATATTAATAATTTTCATCGAAAATGGGATTTACAATATACTCCAAGTATTTGTCATAATTGTAGTATCGGTTGTAATATTAGCATTGGTGAACGTTTGGGAAAAGTGTGTCGTATAGATAATAGATATAATTTATCTATAAATAAGTATTTTTTATGCGATTTAGGACGTTTTGGTTATAATTATATAAATTATAATAAAGTATATCAACCATTTGAAAAAAAAAACAATATAATAAAATTTCTTAAATATTCTAAGATTATTTCTTTGATTATTAATATTTTTCGAAATTCTTCTAATAAAATATTAGGTATCGGCTCTGATAGAGCAAGTATTGAAAGTAATACACTGTTATGTCAATTAGTAGGAGAAAAAAATTTTTCTAATGGTATGTTACCACAATTAAATCAATGTATCAGTATTATTACAAAAATATTAAAGAGTAATGAATTTATTATTCCATCTATTTCAGAAATTAAAAATTATGATGTTATTTTAATTATTAGTGAAGATATTACTCAAACAGCATCTTTAGCAGCTTTAGCAGTTAGACAAGCAATTAATGGTTTTCATTCTTTTATTTTAAAAGATACAAGTATTCCTAGTTGGAATAGCAATGCAATAAAAAATATTTTACAAAATAAAAAAAATTATTTATTTATTATTCAAGGTGATAAATCTAAATTGGATGATATTTCTAATATTAATTATTATGGATCAATTGAAGAACAGTTACAATTTTGTTTGTTATTATTAGATAGAATAAATAACTCTTCAAATTTATTTTCTTATCAAAATCATAAAATATGTAAGAAAATTAAATTTATAGCAAAAATATTATGTCAAGCGAAAAAACCATTAATTATTTCTGGTACTTCATATAATAATCTTAATATATTGAAGATATCGTGTAATATTGCTAGATCTTTAAAAAAAAGAGGTTTGCCTGTCGGTTTAATGTTATTTCCACCAGCAGCTAATAGTATTGGTATATCTCTTATACCAAGTATTTCTTTAGATTCTATGTTTAATATTATAAATTCAAATAAAGTTGATATATTAATTATATTAGAAAATAATTTACATAAATTATATGAAGCAACCGTAATTAATAAAATTTTTGAAAAAGTAAATAAAATTATTGTACTAGATCATTATAATACTAAAATAGTTAATAAATCAGATTTTTTTTTGCCTACGACAAATTTTGCTGAAAGTTCAGGAAATATTTTAAATTATGAAGGTCGATTACAAAGATTTTTTAAAGTATATAATCCGAATTTTTATAAAAAAAAGATTTATAAATTAGAAGGTTGGAGATGGATTTATGCAATTTTAAATAATATTAAATCATTTAAATTAATTCAATCTATTTCTATAGATAAAATAATTAAATTTTGTTCTAAAAAAAATTCTTATTTTAAATATTTAAAAAATTCTTCTCCTTCTGCAAAATTTAGAATTAATAATCAAAAAATTGCTAGATCTTCTCTTCGATACAGTGGTCGAACTGCAATGTTTGCAGATATAAATATGCATGAACCTAAATCACCTATTGATGTAGATAGTATGTTTTCTTTTTCAATAGAAGGTTCTCAACAAACTGAGAAAAGTTTTTCTTTTTCTCCATTTTTATGGTCACCTAATTGGAATTCTCAACAATCATTATATAAATTATCTATACAATCAAAAAATCAGTTTTTTTTATATAATGAAGGTATTTTAATTTTTAAAAAATATAAAGAAAAACATCTTTCAAATTTTTTTATTAAAAAGAATATTTTAAATAAAAAAATTTCTGTGAATTCTTTTAAAATAATTCCTTATTATAAATTATTAGGTAGTGAAGAAATAAGTCATAATTATTTCGTAAATATTTTAAAAATAAAGTTTTTTTATGCAGTATTAAATCGTACTGATGCTAAGAAAATGAATATATATAATAATGATATATTACAATTTCAAATAAATGATAATATATTTAAATTTCCAGTAAAATTATCTAGTTATATAAATTCATGTCATATTGGTTTACCTGTTGGTATTGGTAATATACCGATGATTTTTTTAAATAAAATTGCTATAAAATTAATGAAATATAATATATAAATGAGATATTTTAATTAGGTATATACATGAAAGAGAAAATTTTTTTTGTTATTAAATTTTTATTTTTTATTATTTTTGGTGCGAGTTTTTTAAGTGTAATAGAACGTAGAATATTAGGAATATTACAAAATCGATATGGTCCTAATAGAGTAGGTTGGCAAGGTTGTATGCAATTATTTGCAGATATGATAAAATTAATATTTAAAGAAGATTGGATACCTCCTTTTAGTGAAAAAATTTTATTTATTACTGCTCCTATTATTTCTTTTATTTCTCTTTTATTAGTATTTTCTATTATTCCTATTACTTCAAAGTGTTTTATTATAAATTTAGATATTGGAATTTTATTTTTTATAATGATGTCTTCATTATCAGTGTACGGGGTTTTATTAGCAGGATGGTCAAGTAACAATAAATATGCTTTATTAGGATCTATTAGATCTGTCGCTCAAATGTTAAGTTATGAAATTTTTTTAGGATTATCAGCAATGGGTGCTGTTATGCAATGCGGATCTTTTAATTTAATTGATATTGTATATTCTCAAAAAAAAATTTGGAATATTTTTCCTCAATTTTTTGGTTTTATTTTATTTTTTATTGCTGGTATTGCTGTTTGTCATAGACATCCATTTGATCACCTGAGTCTGACAGAATTAGCAGATGGATATCATATTGAATATTCAGGAATGAAATTTGGAATGTTTTTTATTGCTGAATATATTTCAATTATTACTGTTTCATCATTAATTGTATGTTTATTTTTTGGTGGTTGGTTAGGTCCTTTTTTTTCTCCTCTTTTTTGGTTCTTATTAAAAACTTTATTTTTTATTTTTTTATTTATTTTGTTTCGAGCTTCATTACCTAGACCAAAATATGAACATGTTATGTTATTTGCATGGAAATTTTTTTTTCCTTTATCATTATTAAATATAATTTATACATCTTTTAAAATTTTATTAAAATAGGAAATACATAAATTTATGAATATGAAAAATATATTTCTTGGTTTTTTAAGTCAAATTCGTAGTATATTAATGATTTTTAGCAACATTTTTTCTTTTCGTGAAACTCGTTTATATCCTGATGAACCTTTAAATTTATCATTAAGATATCGTGGTCGCATTATTTTAACTCGTAATTCAAATGGTTCCGAACGTTGTGTTGCATGCAATCTTTGTTCCGCGGTATGCCCGGTAAATTGTATTTCATTAAAAAAATCAGAAGAAAAGAATGGTCGTTGGTATGCTAAATCTTTTCAAATAAATTTGTCTAGATGTATTTTTTGTGGATTATGTGAGGAAGCTTGTCCAACTATGGCGATACAATTGACTCCTGATATAGAATTAAGTGAATTTAAAAGAAAAGAATTGTTATATAAAAAAAAAAATTTACTATTTTCTGGTCCGGGAAAATTTTCAAAATATGATTTTTATTCTATTTCAGGGGTTAATACAACGTATGATTTAAAAAAAAATCTTTCAAAAAAAATATCAAATTGTGTTGATGTAACTGATTTATTACCATAATTAAGGATAATTTTTCATGGCAATCTCTTTTTGGTTATTTTCATTTTTAGCAGTTTTTTTTTCTATTTTAATAATGATTAGTATAAATTTAATTTATTCTTTAATATATTTAATATTATTAATATTTTCTATTGCTAGTATTTTTTGTGTATTAGGTCTTTCATTTATAGGTGTATTAGAGGTTATTATTTATGCTGGAGCGATTACGGTTTTGTTTATTTTAATAGCAATTTTAATGCGACCTAAAAGATTTAGTAGGAATTTTTTTTTTAATAATTTAAAAAATTTTTTTTATTTTTCTTCTCTTTTTTTTACTATATTAATTTTTTTTATATTTTTTATACAAATTAATAGTAATAAAGATAAATTTTTCTTTTATAAAAAATTTTTAATTCAAGATATTTGTTTATGTTTATTTAATAAATATTTGTTTTTAATAGAATTTTCTTCATTATTATTATTATCTTCTGTATTATTAGTTTGTTTTTTTTTAAGAAAATAATTTTTATATAATATTTAATAGGATAATATACAATTATGTTGTCATTAAATTATGGATTTACCATATCAATTATTTTATTTTTTATAGGTATTATTTCTTTATTAATACATAAAAATTTAATATTTATATTAGTTAGTTTAGAAGTATTAATAAATTCGATTATATTAGGATTTATATTAATAGGAAAATATTGGAAACAAATTGATTGTTGCGTTTTATATATTTTCATTGTTACCATAGCTACAGTAGAAGTTAGTGTAATGCTAGCAATTTTTTTAAGAATATATCAACGTTATCATACATTAGATATATATAAATTAAGAGAGATTTCTAAATGAATTTAATTTTTTATATTGTTTTATTTCCATTATTAAGTTTTTTTTTATTGTTTTTTTTTCAGAATTTTTTTTCAAAAAAAAATATTTCAATGATTTGTATTTTTTCTCTTATAGTTTCGTTTGTTTTTTATTTATATGTTTTTTATAATTATTATAAAAATAATGTTTTTAAAGTTTTTTTTATTTCAGTATGTAATTGGATTACTTTAAATAATTATAATATTAAATTAAAATTCTTAATAGATATTTTTTCTTTAACTATGTTAGGAATATTACAATTAATAAGTTTATGTGTTTTTATTTTTTCATTATGGTATATGAAAAAATCTCAAGAATATAAAAAATATTTTTTATATATGAATCTATTTGTTTTTTTTATGATGATATTTTTATTAACTTCAAATTTTTTAAGTATGTTTTTTGTTTGGGAATTAGTCGGACTTTGTTCTTATTTATTAATTGGTTTTTATTATAAAAAAAAAAAAAATGGATATGCAGCTATTAAATCATTTTTAATGACTAGAATAAGTGATTTATTTTTTTTGATTGCTATTTTTTTAATTTTTTTAAAATTTAATACACTAGATTTTTTTGTATTAAAATATTATTTAAAAGAAATTATTTTTTTAAATAATTATACTAATGATTTGTTTTGGATTACTTTTTTTTTAACAATTGCAGTAATAGGTAAATCAGCACAAGTTCCTCTTCATACTTGGTTAACAGGAGCTATGGTAGGTCCAACTCCAGCTTCAGCATTAATTCATGCAGCTACTATGGTAACTATGGGTATTTATTTAATTATTCGTGTAAATTTTTTATTTTTTTCTTGCATAGAAATAATGAAATTATTTCTTATAATAGGTAGTATTACAATTTTAATATCAAGTATTTCAGCTATTTATGAAAAAAATATTAAATGTATTTTAGCATATTCTACTATGAGTCAAATTGGTTATATGTTATTAGCATTAGGAACAAAAAATATTTTTGGTGCTTTTTTTCATTTAATTATTCATGCATTTTTTAAATCTTTATTATTTTTATCTGCTGGATCTATTATAAAGTATACAAATAATGAATTTAATATTTTTAAGATGGGTTGTAGATATCAAGAAGTACCTTTTTTATATATCTTATTTTTAATATGTTGTTTTTCTTTAATGTCTTTTCCTTTAATTACTTCGGGTTATTATAGTAAAAAAAACATTTTATTTTATATTTATAATCAAAAAAATTATTTAGTTTTATTCATGTTTTTTTTAGGAGTATTTTTTACATCAATATATTCTATGAGAATGATATTTGTTATTTTTCATAATATTAATAAAAAAAAATATTTATATATAAAAAAAAATTTTTTTTATAATTTTTCTTTATTTGTATTGTTTTTAGGATGTACTCCACTTACTTGGTATTTATTTTATAATATTTTTTCTAAGTATTTTATTTTATCTAACCATATTTGTGCTGAATCTTTATATATTGAATATATTTCTTTTTGTTGTTCGTTATTAGGATTAATCTATTCATATTTTATGTATTATAAAAAAGATTTTTCTTCAAAGAATAATTTCTTTAAAAGTATTTTTTATCCAATATATATTTTAATAAATAATTCTTGGTATTTTGATATTTTTTATTTTTATATTTTTATTCAATCATACTGTAATATATCTCAATATATAAATAATAAAAATTTTTTTTATATAGAAAATTTCTTTTTAAATAAAAAAAAATTTTTTAAAAAAAAAATATTTAAAATTAATATTGTTGATATTGTATATCATATTAGATGGTATATTTTTTGTTTATTTTCAGTTTTATTAATTATTTTTATAAATATAAATTATTATTATTAATATTTTATTAATTATATTTAATAAGGATTATATATTATATGATATTACTTATATTAGTTTTAATACCTATTTTTGGTGCGATATTATCATGTTTAATGTTTTTTATAGACAAAAAATTTCCTCGTTATATAGCTAGTATTACTATGATTATTTGCCTATCGATTTCATTGTTTTTTTGCTGGTATTTTTATAATAATTTAGATAAAAGTTTTGTAATTTCGTCATTTTTTTTTTATTTTTCACAAAATGTGGTTTTCTAAATATGGAATTTCTATCTATTTAGGTTAGATAGATTATCATTATTAATGATTGTTTTAACTTCTATATTTGGTCTATTTTCAGTTTTTTGTGAATGGCATTCTAAACAAAAAAATTCTGGAATTTTTTATTCTTTTTTATTATTAATAATTTCAGGTATGTTTGGAATTTTTTTATCTTTAGATTTATTTTTATTTTTTTTATTCTGGGAAATGATTTTAATTCCATTATATTTTTTAATTGTTTTCTGGGGAAATATTAATAAAAATAAAAAAAATAATATTTTTATTGCTCATAAATTTTTTATATATTCTCAATTATCAGGATGTATGTTATTATTTTTTATTATTAATTTAGTTTGCTGTCATTATAATTATTCAAAAATTTGGACATTTGATTATTTTCTTTTAAAAAATACTCCTGTTTCTTTATTTACAGAATTTTTTTTGATGTTTTTTTTATTATTGTCTTTTATTATAAAAATTCCATTAATTCCATTTCACAGTTGGTTACCTGATGTTCAAGAATGTTTACCTACTACTAATTCTATTGATTTAATTGGAATTTTATTAAAACCAGCAATATATGGAATATTAAGATTTAATTTAATTTTTTTTCCTCATTCATCTTATTTATTTTCTCGTTTTTTTATGATATTCGGTTTATTATCTACATTATATGGTTCAATAATGGCTTTTTCTCAAAAAAATATAAAAAAATTTATTGCTTATTCTTCTATTTCAAGCATGGGTATTATTTTTTCCTCTATATATAGTTTTAATTTTTTTTCACATCAAGGTATTATTTTATACTTATTTTCTTATTGTATTTCTACTGCAGCATTATTAATAATTATTGGAAAAATTTTTAGTCATATTTATACACAAAAAATTTTTAAAATGGGAGGATTATGGAATTATATGAGATTTATCCCATCATTTTTTTTGTTTTTTATTTTTTCAAATTTAAATATTCCTATGTCAGGAAATTTTGGTGGTGAATTTATGATGTTATTTGGAATTTTTTCATCATTTCCTTTTTTAGGTTATTTTTTTATTTTGAATTTATTTTTTTCTTCTATTTATTCATTAGTAACGATACAGAAAGTATGTTATGGTTTAAATAATAATTTTTTTATTAAACATGAATTAAGTTTTTTTGATTTTTTTATCTTGTTTTTTTTAGTTTTTATGATTTTTTTTCTAGGTTTATATCCTAGTTTAATTTTAAATTTTTCTTTTAATATTCAAAAAAATATATTTCAACATTATATATTTATAAAATAATTAGGTAATAAAAATATGATTAGATTATTTAATGATATTATTCCTATTTTTCCTATTTTAATGTTAATTTTTTCAATTATAATTCTGTTTTTTATTCTTAATAATAAGAATAAGGTAAAATCTGGTTGTATTGTTACTACAATAAGTATTTTTTTTTCAATAATATATATTTTATATATAAAAAGGTTTTTTTTTAATTATTCTTCAGATTTAATTCGAATTGATCAATATTCTTTTTATTTTATGATTTTATTATTAATTTCTAGTTTTTTTACATGTATATTTTCATATTCTTGGTTATTACTAGAAGATAACTATTCGATTGAATTTTATTTTTTTGTTTTATTATCTACAATAGGTGGTATGTTAATAATTATATCCAATCATTTTCTTTCTTTATTTTTAGGAATAGAGTTATTATTTCTTCCAATTTTAGGAATATTAAATTTTTTTTCTAATTCAAGAAAAAATTTGTTTTCTATTGTAAATTATATGATTTTATCTGTTTTTTCATCAGCTTTATTATTATTAGGTGTTTCTTTTATATATTTTGTTTCTGGAAGATTATCATTTTCTTTTTTTCCTTTAATATTTATGTATTATCCGTCAATTATTTTGAATAGTATGATGATATTTGGTATATGTATGATATTATTATCTCTTTTTTTTAAATTATCACTTTTTCCTTTACATACTTGGTCTCCAAATATTTATCAGTATTCTAATCCTTGCTCTCTTATTTTTTTTTCAACTGCTGTTAAAATTTCTATTTTTTCTTTTTTATTACGTTTTTTAAATTTTTTTCCTTATATTTATAAAATAAAATCTATATATTATATTATATATCTTATATCTATGTTTTCTGTTTTTTTTGGAAATATTATTGGAATTATACAAAATAATGTACAAAGATTGATTGGATATTTATCTATTTCTAATATTGGATTCTTATTAATTATTATAATTACTCAATCATATTCATTTGTTTTTTTAAATAAATTATTTATAATTTATTTATTTATTTATATATTTGGATTAATTGGTTTTTTTAGTATTAAAAGTATTATTGATATAAATTTTATTGAACGAAAAAATAATTTATTAAAAGAAAACTCTTTAATTGGTTTGTTTTGGTATAATCCTATATTAGGCATTTTAATGTCTATAATTTTGTTATCTTTATCAGGTTTTCCTATTACCTTAGGTTTTTGGGGAAAATTTTTTATTTTTAAACATTTAATTCAAAAAAAATTTTTTATAACAACTTTATTAATTATGTTAAGTAATATAGTTGGTATGCAAAATTATTTATATATTATTAGAAGTTTATATATCAAACCTATTAAATTTTCGAATACGAGTTTAGTAAATAATTTATATATTTCAATATTACAAAAATTTTTACTAATTAGTATCGGTTTTTTATTTGTAATATTAGGATTTTTTCCATATATTTTTTAAATATTTATTAAATTTTAAAATTATCTTTATAATATAATGTTGGAATATTTTCCAACATTTATTATTTAACATTTTGAAATGATGTTATTATAACAATAAATTAAACATCTCAGAAATAGATTCTTCGTTATTAATTCTTCTAATTGCTTCAGCTAATATTTTGGAAACTGATATTATATATATTTTTTTAAGATTTTGAATCTTATTTGATAAAGGAATAGTATCACAAATGATAATATTATCAATATATGATTTTTTAAGATTTTTTTCTGCCTGTCCTGAAAAAATTGGATGTGTAGCATATGCAAAAATTCGATTTGCTCCATTTTTTTTAAGTGCTTTTGCTGCATTATATAAAGTAGTTCCTGTATCAATAATATCATCTATTAGAATACAATCTCGGTTTTTTACTTTTCCAATAATATTCATAACTTGAGATTTATTTGCACTAGGTCGACGTTTATCAATAATTGCTATTTCTGAATCAAATAATAATTTTGCTATTTCTCTTGTTCTAATAATTCCTCCAATATCTGGAGATACAAAAATAGGATTAAAAAATTTATATTCTAATAAATTTTTTAATAATATTGTACTACTAGAAATATTATCTATAGGAATATTAAAAAAACCTTGAATTTGTTCAGAATGTAAATCAATAGTTAAAATACGATTTACTCCTACATTTGATAAAAAGTCAGCAATTACTTTAGCTGTAATTGGTACTCTTGATGATCGTATTCTTCTATCTTGTCTAGCATAACCAAAATATGGAATTACCGCAGTAATTCTTCCTGCAGATGCTCTTCTAAGTGCATCTATCATGATAATTAATTCCATAAAATTATCATTTGTTGGAGAACAAGTAGATTGAATTAAAAATACATCAGATCCTCTAATGTTTTCATTAATTTGTACACTAATTTCACCATCACTAAATTTGCTAACTGTTGCATTCCCTAAATCAATTTTTAATTGATTAGCAATTTTTTTCGCTAAAGTTAATACAGAATTTCCAGAGAATAACTTAATTTTTTCCATTTTTACCTTTTAATAAAATATATGAGATTAATTTATTAAGATATATTTTATTATATAGAAAATATAAATATTTCAAATAATTTTATAAAAAAAGTTTTTTAATAATTTAAATAAAAGAAAAACTTTTTTTTTATATATTTAATATTTTATTAAAAAATAAATTTTTATGTATATTTTTAATAGTTTATTTTTTTTTTTATTTTTTGATTATAATATAATTTAATGAATTTTAAATAATATTTTAAAGTAATAAATAGGTTTATTTTTATGAAAAAATCAATAGTTAATAAGTTAAAATCTTTAAAAAAGAGATATATTCAATTAGAAAAATTATTGTCTAATAATTATTCAAAATTTGATAAGAGAGAATTTTCTAAACTTTCTAAAGAAAAAGCAAATTTATATGATTTATATAAAGAATTTATGTCTTGGTTATCTATTAAATCTGAGATTAAAGATATTCAGTTATTATTAAATGATTTAGATCTTTCTACTTTAGCTCAGGAAGAATTATTAATTGCTTTAAAAAGAAAGAAAGAAATAGAGAAGAAAATTAAAATGTTATTAATTCCTATTGATCCTTATGATAAAAATAGTTGTTTTATTGAAATTCGAGCAGCAACTGGTGGACATGAAGCAGCTATTTTTTCTGGAGATTTATGTAAAATGTATATGAAATACGCTGATTTCAAATCTTGGAAAGTAGATATTATTAATATGCATGAAGGTGAAAAAGGTGGATATAAAGAAATTATTTTAAAAGTAATTGGAATTGGTGCTTGTGGAAGATTAAAATTTGAATCTGGTGGTCATAGAGTACAGCGTGTTCCTCAAACAGAATCTCAAGGTCGTGTACATACTTCAGCATGTACAGTCGCAATTATGCCAGAAGTTCCTAAATCAAAAAGAATTATTTTAAATACTTCTGATTTAAAAATTGATACTTTTCGTTCATCTGGAGCTGGTGGTCAACATGTTAATACAACAGATTCAGCAGTGCGAATTACACATTTACCAACAGGTTGTGTAGTAGAATGTCAAGATGAAAGATCACAGCATAAAAATAAAGAAAAAGCTTTATCAGTATTATCAGCAAAGATTTATTCTAAAATGAATGCAGAAAAAAAATTAAAAAATTCTTTAATGAGAAAAAGTTTACTTGGAACTGGAGAAAGATCTGATAGAAATAGAACATATAATTTTTCACAAAATAGAGTTACTGATCATCGTATTAATTTAACTATATATCGTTTAAATGAAGTTTTGTTAGGAAAATTAGATTTATTAATTGAACCATTATTACAAGAGCATCAAGCAGATTTATTATCAATAATAGATTAAAATAATAGTGATATATAAAACAATGAATATTATAACTTGGTTATCATATGCTAGAAAAAAATTATCTAATAGTTTAACAGCTAAATTAGATTCTGAAGTATTATTATGTTTTGTATTAAAAATTTCAAAAAAAGATTTATTTTATAAAAATAAGAAAAAAATAAAAATAAAATATTTATTAATTTTAAATAATTTTTTATTTCGTAGAGTTTTAGGAGAACCTATAGCATATATTATAAAAAAAAAAGAATTTTGGTCATTATCTTTATTTGTTTCTTCTTATGTATTAATTCCCAGACCAGAAACAGAAATTTTAGTAGAACAAGTGTTATTGAAAGTTTCTTCTACTAAAAATTCTATTTTAGAATTAGGTACCGGAAGTGGCGCTATATCTTTAGCATTAGCTTCTGAAAATTCTCAATTAAAAATAATTGGAACAGATATTAGCTTATATGCATTATTAATAGCTAAATATAATGCTGATAAATTAAATTTAAATAATGTTAAGTTTATTTATAGTAATTGGTTTCAAAATATACCAATAAAAAAATTTCATATTATTGTATGTAATCCACCTTATTTGTCAAGAAAAGATTTTAAAAATTCTTGTTCTAACATTTCTTTTGAACCGTATTCAGCATTAGTTTCTGGAAACAGTGGAATTGAATGTATTGAATATATTATAAAAAATTCGTTTCAATATTTTGTTTCTTCAGGATGGTTGTATATTGAACATTGTTACAAGCAAACTAAATTAGTACATAATATTTTTAAAAACAATTTTTTTATTAACATTGTATCTGTAAAAGATTATTCTAATAGAAATAGAATTACTTATGGTTATTTAAATAAATAAGAATAATGTTATTTATATTAATTTTTTAAGGATTATTTATGATGGATTTAAAAGATATTGTTTCATCTGATTTACCATTATTTGAAATTTTTATAAAGATAATGGAAAAAATTCGTTTTGATTTTTTAGGAGAAAAAATAATTAGTTTATGTAAAAAAAAAATACAAGAATTTTCATTAATTATTTCTAATAAATTATCTAAAATAGATCAATTAAAAAAATTGTTGTTTTTATTTTATAAACAATGGAATTTTGGTATTTTAAATAAAAAATATAAATTATCTAATATGTTATGGTTAGATAAAGTTTTTATTCATAAAATAGGATGTTCTTTTTCTTTAGGGATTATTTTAATGTATATTGCTAATCAATTAAAATTATTTATGTTACCAATAATTTTTCCTACTCAATTAATTTTGAAATTTGTTGATTTAGAAAAGAAAATTTTTTATATTAATCCTACAAATGGAGAATTTTTAAATAAAAATATTTTGAAGAAATGGTTACAAGGTAATATTAGTCCGATGTCTAAATTAGATAAAAAAGATTTGTATGAAGCTAATTCTTTAGAAATTATAAAAAAAGTTTTAGACTTATTAAAAATTTCTTTAATTGAAGAAAAAAATATAGAATTAGCTTTAAATGTTAGTAATATTTTATTAAAATTAAAGCCTAAAGATCCTTATGAAATAAGAGATAGAGGATTAATTTTTTCTCAATTAAATTGTTTTCATATAGCTATTCCAGATTTAATATATTTTGTTGAACAATGTCCTGAAGATCCTATTAGTGATATTATTAAAATGCAAATTCATACAATTAAACAAAAAAAAATTGTTTTTCATTAATATTTATTAATATGATTTTATTTTAAAATATTAATATAATATTTATTATAAATTTTATTTACTATTTTTCTACTTCCTTCTATATTTTTAGAGATATTTATGAAAAAAAAATTGATTTTAGTATTAAATTGTGGAAGTTCTTCAGTAAAATTTTCTATCATTGATGTAATTGAAGGAGTTTTATATATTTCAGGAATTGCAAATACTATAAATAATGTATCTTTTTTAAAGATTTATGATATTAAAAAAAAAATAAAAATTGTAAAAAAAAATATATCTACTGATTCATATAAAAAATTAATATTATTAATTTGTGATCTTTTGTTTATTCACTTTAATAAATATTTAAAATTAATTATAGGTATTGGTCATAGAATTGTACATGGAGGAAAAGACATAAAAAAATCTATGATTATTAATAAAAAAATTTTATTAAAAATTAAAAAATCAGCTATTTTTGCACCTCTTCATAATCCATATCATTTAATTGCAATAAAAATAATTTTAAATAAATTTGTAAAGTTAAAAAATAGAAATGTTGCTGTGTTTGATACTTCTTTTCATCAAACAATGCCTAAAAAATCTTTTTTATATGGTATTCCATATTCTTTTTATAAAAAATATTCTATCCGTAAATATGGTGCTCATGGAATTAATCACTTTTATATAACACACGAATGTTCTTTATTTTTAAAAAAATCTACTAATAATTTAAATATTATTAGTTGTCATTTAGGTAGTGGTTCTTCTATTACTGCTATAGTAAATGGTAAATCTATTGATACTTCTATGGGTCTAACTCCTTTAGAAGGATTAGTAATGGGAACAAGATGTGGTGACATTGATCCGTATATCATAATATATATGATTAAAAAATTAAATTTTTCAATAACTCAAATACAAAAAATATTAACTAAAAGTTCTGGAGTATTAGGAATTAGTAGTATAACAAGTGATTTCAGAGAATTAGAAAAAAAATATTATAGCCATAAAAAAGCAAAATTAGCAATTGATATTTTTTGTCGTCGAGTATCAAAGTATATTGCTGGATATTCATCATTAATGCCTAAAGGAAAATTAGATGCTATTGTATTTACTGGTGGTATTGGAGAAAATTCTAGTTTTATTCGAAAAAAAATCATAAAAAATTTATCTATTATAGGATTTTTTTTAGATATTGAAAAAAATTTAATTAAAACAGGAAATAATAATAGATTTATACATACTATAAATAGTAAACCTATATTAGTAATACCAGCAGATGAAAATAAAATTATCGCTAAAGAAACATATAATATTTTAATAAAAAATAATTTTTAATTTTATTAATATATAAATATTTAATAATTATAGTAAAAATTTTTTTACACAAAATTATTTATACTAATTTAACTTTATGAAACTACTTTTATGAAAAAATATTCAGAAAATTTTAAATTATTTTTACAAGAAAAAGCACGTTCATGTGTAAAAACAATTATTTTTCCAGAAGGAAATAATTTAAAAATTATTAAATCTGCATTAATTTGTAGTAAATTAAAAATATCTAAATGTATTTTATTAGGAATATATAAAGATATTCAAGAATTAATGAAAAAAAATAATTTATCTTTAAATGAAGATATAGAAATTATTAATCCTAATAAGATTCGTCATAATTATTCTTATGATTTATTTCAATTAAGAAAAAATAAGGATATAGATAGTGAACTTACTGCTTTAAATTTATTAAAAAATAATATAATTTTATCTCTTATGATGTTACATAATGGAGATGTAGATGGTGTTATAGCAGGAATAACTTGTCCTACAGCAGCAGTAATTAGACCTACATTTCAAATAATTCAAAATAATTCTATAAATTCTTTTGTTTCTTCTGTTTTTTTTATGTTATTTTCTAATAAAATATTAGTTTATGGAGATTGTGCTATTAATCGATATCCAAATTCTAAAATGTTAGCTGAAATCGCTATTCAATCTGCAAATACAGCTAAATCTATAGGAATATTACCTAAAATTGCAATGTTATCATATTCTACTGGAAATTCGGGATTTGGAAAATCAGTTAATAGAATTAATAATGCTATAAAAATTGTGAAAAAAAAACAACCAAATTTTTTAATAGATGGTCCGCTACAATATGATGCTGCTGTTTCTAAGAAAGTAGCAAAAATAAAATTATCTAATTCAGTAGTTTCAGGTCGAGCAAATGTATTAATTTTTCCAGATTTAAATGCTGGTAATATTACTTATAAAGCTGTTCAAAGATCTTCTAACGTCATTTCTATCGGACCTATTTTGCAAGGTTTGAATAAACCAGTAAATGATTTATCAAGAGGTGCATCAATTGATGATATTGTATATACTACAGCCATGACTGTTATTCAGTCTTTATAAGTAATACATATATTTACTTTTATAATATAAAAGTAAATATTTTTTAAAAATATTTAAAATTCATAAAATTTCTATAATAAATGATTTTTTATTTAATATAGTTATTTTATGATATAATAGGTTTATTAGATAATTTTTGTAATCCTACTACTTTTTCTTTTTTAATCGTTCTTATTAAAATAACACCTTGTGTATTTCTTTTTAATATTGCAATTTCAGACACTCTAGTTCGTACTAATGTACCCGCGTTTGTAATGATCATAATTTGATCATTCTGTTTTACTTGAATGGCTCCAATTACAACACCATTTTTTTGTGTTACCCTTATAGAGAGAACACCTTTAGTTGCACGTGATTTAATAGGAAATTGGTTAATATTAGTTCTTTTTCCATATCCATTTGCAGTAACTATTAAAATATCATCTTTTTTATTTGGTACTAATAATGAAACTAATCGATCATTATTTGTAATTTTCATTCCTCGAATTCCAGATGCAGTTCGGCCCATTTTTCGTATTGTTTTTTCAGAAAACTGAACAACTTTTCCTTTTGAAGTAAACATACAGATATTATTGTTTCCAGTAGTTAATGAAACACCTATTAGTTTATCATTTTTTCTTAAATTAATAGCAATAATACCTGAATTTCTTGGTTTTTTAAATTGTATTAATGATGTTTTTTTAACGAATCCTAAAGCTGTAGCCATAAAAATATTTATAGAAGATTTATATTTTGAAATAGGTAAAATTGTAGTAATTCTTTCTTTTGATGTTAAAGGTAATAAATTAACTATTGGTTTTCCACGTGCATTTCGACTAGTTTCAGGTAATTGGTATACTTTCATCCAATATAGTAGTCCTCTACTAGAAAAACACAATATTGTATCATGAGAATTAGCAACTAACAAATTCGTTATATAGTCTTCTTCTTTTGTTTTTGCAGCTGATTTTCCTCTTCCCCCTCTTTTTTGTGCATTATAATCAGATATAGGTTGATATTTAACATATCCTGAATATGATAAGGTAACTACTACTGTTTCTTTTACAATCATATCTTCTATATTAATTTCTGACATTTTACTAATTATTTTTGTTTTTCTGGTATCAGAAAATTTTTTTTTTATTTCATTTAATTCTTTTTCAATTTTTTTTTCTAGAATATTTTTATTTGATAATATTTTTTTTAGTTTAATTGTTTTTTTAATTAATTTGTTGTATTCAAGATTAATTTTTTTTTTTTCTAATGAAGTTAGTTTATTTAATTTTATATTTAATATTGCTAATGATTGTTTATTACTAAAATAAAAATATTTTTTATTTTTTTTTGAACTATTATTTTCTTTTTTCCAATTGATTTTTTTTAATTTTTTTTTAGCAATAGTATGATTTTCTGAATTTTTTATTAAATGAATTATAGTATTAATATTATTTAGCGCAATAGCAAATCCTTCTAAAAGATGCATTTTTTTATTTGATTTTTTTAATTTAAATAAACATTTTCTTTTAATTATTTTTTTTCTATGTTTTATAAATTCTTTTAGAATTTTTTTTAAATTCATTGTTTTTGGTTTGCCAGATGATAATGCAACCATATTAATTCCAAAAGATGTTTGTAAAGATGTCAGAGTATATAATTGGTTTAGAATTATTTGACTAATAAAATCTTTTTTTATATCAATAACAATTCTCATACCATCTTTATCTGATTCATCACGAATGTTTGTTATTCCATTAATTTTTTTTTCTTTTACTAAAATTGCAATTTTTTCAATTAATTTAGATTTATTTACTTGATATGGTAATTCATAAATAATTAGTGATTCTTTTTTATTTTTTTTATTAATTTCTATATTATATTTTGATCTTACTATTATTTTCCCCTTTCCAGTTTTATAGGCTTCTTTAATTCCATTTTTTCCATAAATAATTCCAGATGTTGGAAAATCTGGTCCAGGTATATATAGCATAAGTTCTTTTAAAGAAATAGAAGGATTATAAAGATATGCAATACATCCATTTATTACTTCTTTTAAATTATGTGGTGGTATATTAGTAGCCATACCAACTGCAATTCCTGAAGAACCATTAATAAGTAAATTAGGAATTTTTGTAGGTAAAATTTCTGGTATTTTTTCAGTTCCATCATAATTTAAGACAAAATCAATTGTATTTTTTTCTAATTCACTTAACATTTCATGAGCAATTCTAGACATACGGATTTCTGTATATCTCATAGCAGCAGCTGGATCTCCATCAATTGATCCAAAGTTTCCTTGTCCATCAATTAAAGTATATCTTAAAGAAAATTTCTGAGCCATTCTAACAATAGAATCATATACTGCAGAGTCACCATGTGGATGATATTTACCAATTACATCACCTACAATTCGAGCGGATTTTTTATATGGTTTATTCCATTCATTATTTAATATATACATAGCAAAAAGTATTCTTCTATGTACTGGTTTTAAACCATCGCGTACATCAGGTAAAGCTCGGCCAATTATTACAGACATAGCATAATCAAGATAAGATCTTTTTAACTCTTCTTCAATATTGACCTGTTTGATTTCTTTTGCAATGTCTTTCATTAATTTTAATCTCAATAAAATGATTTTTATTTAAAATTTATAATTATAATATAAATAATAATATGATAATTTAGTTTTTAATTTGTTATTAATTAATTGTATTTTTTTAAAGTTTTTATTTTATTAAAACCATTTTAATATATAAATGGTTTTAAGATTTTTTATAAAATTTAAATAATACTTGTATATTAAAAATTATAGTTTTTTAGAATTTTTTGATAAATATTTTTTTATTCCTACATCAGTTGCTTGTATTGCTTCTTTTCCTATATTCCAATTCGCAGGACATACTTCGCCAAATTTTTCATAATAGTGTAATGCATCAATAATTCGAAGTATTTCTTTTATATTTCTTCCAATTGGTAAATCATTTACAGATTGATGTCTAATTATATTAGATTTATCAATAATAAATGATGCTCTTAATGCAATAGTTAGTATATCATGTTCAATATTATAAGATTTTTGTATAGATTTAGTAATGTCAGATATCATTGGAAATTTAATCGGACCTATTCCTCCTTCATTTATTTTTGTATTTCTCCATGCGTTATGTGTATATACTGAATCAATAGATATTCCTATAATACATGCATTTCTATCTTTAAATTCATGATATGAATTATTAAATGCTATAATCTCAGAAGGACATACGAAAGTAAAATCCATAGGCCAGAAAAATAATACAGTAGTTTTATTTTTAGAAAAATTTTTAAAGTTAAAATTTTGAATTATTTGTCCATTTTTTAAAATAGCTGGAGCAATAAAATTTGGTGCTTTTTTAGATACTAAAGTCATTTTTGTTAATACCTTTTTTTCAATTTTTATTGTGTATTTTATATATTTTTTAAAAAAATTTATTATACTATAACATATTTTTTGTTTTTTTTTTTTTCATTTTTTATTTGAATTAAATATATTTAATTATTAAGGTTTATTTTATGAAAAATATTTATAAAATTTCATGGTTGGATTTTTTTTTAATAGAAAAAAAAAAAGAATATTTTTTATATTTATTAAATAAAATTAAAAATATTAGAAGAAATACAATTGTGTATCCAAAAAAAAATATGGTTTTTAATGCATTTTTATTCACTCCTTTATCAAGTATTAAAGTTGTTATTTTAGGTCAAGATCCTTATCATAGTGCAGGTCAAGCACATGGATTATCGTTTTCAGTTCCAAAAGGGGTATTTTTACCTCCTTCTTTAAAAAATATTTTTATAGAATTAAAGAATAATTTTTCCTTTTATAAAAAGAACATTCATGGTTGTTTAGAATCTTGGGCAAAACAAGGAGTTTTTTTATTAAATTCTATATTAACAGTTTCAAAAGGTATTCCAAATTCACATAAAAATTTAGGATGGGAAATTTTTACCGATCAAGTAATTAAATTTATTAGTGATATTTGTAAAGGTGTTGTATTTTTATTATGGGGAAATATTTCTCAAAAAAAGTATTATTTAATTGATTCAAAAAAACATTTTATATTAAGATCTACACATCCATCACCTTTATCATGTTATAAAGGTTTTTTCGGATGTAATCATTTCTTTAAAACAAATGTTTTATTACAAAATCAGAAAAAAAAACCAATTAATTGGTTTTTAGATTTATTTGAATAAAAATTTTATGAAACATTTTAACTAAAAATTTTATTTTTACAATAAAACAATTGCTTTTTTTATAACTTTATTTTTTAAAATATATCCAGGTTTTATAATATTTTTTATTTTTTTGTTTTTTGATATAGAATTTTTTTTTTCATTTTTTTTAATTTTATGTATTTTTTCATTAAATGGTATATTTATTTTGTTTATTTTTTTAATTTTCCAATTTTTTAAATTTTTTTCAAATATATTTTTTGTTAATTTTATTCCTTCAAATAAAGATTTTTGTGTAGAAGACATATTTTTTAAATTTATTGTTAATAGATCAATTTTATTAATTATTGAAAATATAGAATTTAAAAAATTTTCAAACATATTAGTTTTAATAAACTTTATTTCAGATGCATTTTTTTTTATAATATTTTCTATATTAGCATAATGTCTTAAACGAATATTTTTTTTTTCTTTTATTAAAAGAGAAATTTTTTTTTCTATTTTTTTTATAGTAATTTTTTTTTTTTTATCTTTTTTTAAAATCTTTTTTTTTTCATTTTTTTCTATCATTTTTAAATCCTATATAGAATTTTATAAATTAAAAAATAATTAAAATTTTTTTTAAAATGATTTTTTTAGAAAAATTTTTCGATAATTACAATAACATTATAATTATTGATCACATAGAATATAAATTCTATTTATATATAGATGAATAATTTATTTTATTAAAAATATTTTTGGAGTTGGCGGGATTCGAACCCGCGTCCAAAACAACTTATTTTATTATTCTACATGTTTAGTTTATTTTTAAAAAAATTGAATAACACTCAATAAACAAAGTATTATTTTTTCTCTTGATAAATTATATCTATTTTATTTCAAGAGTAATAAAAGTAGATATCTCTTTTTTCTTACCTTTCAAATTTTTCGTCAATATTAAAAGAGAATAAAATAAATCTGTGAAAGGGCTATATACAGTTTTTTAAGCTGCTAAAGCGTATTTTCTGATCTGCGTTTATTTTATTTGGTTTTTTAACGAGGCAAACCAATCCTCGACATGCAATAATAATTTTTGTATATTTTGTCAAATCCATAATCAACCCCAATATTTATTATATTATAAATGATTTTTTTATTTTAAACAATATTATCTATATTTAATTTTTTTTAGTTTTTTAATAATTTTTTATCTATAATAAATAAATTATAATTAATTAATTAAAATAATAATTTTTATTATTATATAAAAATTTATATTTTCAAATATAAATAAAAAAAATTTTTTATTTATATCTTTAATATTTTTAAATGAGTATTTTAATATGATTAAAACTATCAAAAAAATAGAAAAACAATTACAAAATAACAATATTGTTTTATATATGAAAGGTTCTCCAGAACATCCTCATTGTGGTTTTTCAGCTCAAGCGGTTCAAGCTTTGTCATCTTGCACTTCAAATTTTTTTTATGTTGATGTTTTAAAAAATCCTGATATTAGATCAGTATTACCTCAATATTCTAAATGGCCTACTTTCCCTCAATTATGGATTAATAAAAAATTAATTGGAGGTTGTGATATTATATTAGAAAAGTTTTACAATAAAGAATTGCTTGATTTAATTAAAAAAAAATAATATTTTTAAAAATAATTATAATTATTAATTTTAAAAAAAAATATTTTATATCTCATCGGTTTTTTTACGGTGAGATGAATTTGGCGGCCATCCTCCTAATCTTTTCCAACGATTTACTAATTCACAAAAAAGATATGCTGTTTGTATAGTATCATATAAAGCTGAATGAGCTTGATTTGTATCAAATGGAATTCCAGCAAGTTTGCATGCTTTTGCTAAAACTGTTTGCCCAAAAATTAAACCGCTAAGTGCTGCAGTATCAAATGTAGTAAATGGATGAAATGGATTGTTAAGATTACCAACTCTTTTTGATGCAGCCATTAAAAAATTATGATCAAAATTTGCATTATGAGCTACTAAAATTCCTTTTCTACATTTATTTATATTAATTTTTTTTCTAACCAATTTAAAAATATTTTTTAATGCATTTTTTTCACTTACAGCTCCTCTAAGAGGATTAAATGGATCAATTTTATTAAAAGCAACAGATTCAGCTTTTATAATAGATCCTTTAAATGGTATAATATGAAAATGTAATCTATCATCTATTTTAAGCCAACCTGATTTATTCATTTTTAAAGTTACAATTGCAATTTCTAAAAGTGCATCTGTATCTGCTTGAAATCCTGCGCTTTCTATATCTATAACAACTGGATAAAAACCTCTAAATCTATTATTTATTGCATAATTTATATCTTTATATATAAACATATGAATCTCAATTTCGGTATATAATATAGTATGAAGTATATTTTATGATATTTTAATACTTTGAAATTATAAACATCTTATTTAAATAACTCAATCAATTTAAATATAATTATTTTTATTTGTCTTTATTATTTATTTTTAATTTATTTAATAAATTTGATTTTCATAAAAATAAATAAATTTTAATTAATTTTTTTTTTTATTTAAGATATTATTGTTTATAGAAAATATTTTTTAAAAAAATTTTTAATAATATTGATTATATTATTTTAAATTTTAATTAATTATTAATAATTTTTTTAAATGAAATTATTTAATAAGTAAAAATAATGAAATTATTTTTTATTTTTTTAAAAATTGTTTGTTTAATGAACAATATTTTTATTAAATATAATATTTTTATTTTTTGCTTTTTATAATGAGAAGAAGATTTTATGAATAAAATAAAGATGATTGTTGGGTTAGGAAATTCAGTATATAAATATAATCAAACAAGACATAATGTTGGTTTTTGGTATATAAATATGTTATCAAGTTTTTATAAAACTTCTTTGAAATTTAAAAAAAAATTTTCTGGTTATGTTTCTTCTTTTTTTTTAAATAATAACAAAATATTTTTATTAAAACCTGATTTATTTATGAATTTAAATGGTTATTCTGTTTTTGCATTGTCATCTTTTTATAAAATTAAATTATCTGAAATTTTAGTTGTACGTGATGAATTAGATTTGTCTCCAGGTATTTTAAAGGTGAAATATGGTATAGGTCATAATGGACATAATGGGGTCAAAAGTATTATTAATACTTTTGAAAAAAAAAAACCTTTTATTCAATTATGTATAGGTATTGGTCGACCAGAATTTAAAAAGAATGTATCTAATTTTGTTTTAGAATGTCCAAGTAAAATAGATACAATAAATATAAAAAAAGCAATTTTAAAGTTTATTTTTTTAACTAAAGATTATATCTATAAGAAAGAATTTTTAAAAAATAAAAAAATTATTTTAATTTAATTTTTTTTTAATTTAAAAGTTTTATTTTTTTAAAATTATACAGGTAAATATTATCGTGGTATATAAATTTGGTATTATCGGATTACCTAATGTAGGAAAATCAGCTTTATTCAATAAAATAACAAAATTAAATGTTCCGTCAAAAAATTTTCCATTTTGTACAATTAAACCAAATATTGGTATTATATCAATTTTTGATAATCGGTTAATAAATATTTCTAATAATTTATCTTCTAAAAATATTATATATAGTTGTGTTAAAATTATTGATATTGCAGGTTTAGTAAAAGGAGCTTCTTTAGGTGAAGGTTTAGGAAATAAGTTTTTGGAAAATATAAGAGATTGTCATGCTATTATTCATGTAGTTCGTTGTTTTAAAAACAATAATATTATTCATATATATAATGATATTAATCCTATACGAGATATTGATATTATTAATACAGAATTATTGTTTTCAGATCTTAATTTATGTGAAAAAATTTTTAAAAAAAAATCAATTAATAATAAAATTAAAAATTCTAATCAGTATGTTTTTTTAAATTTAATAAAATATTGTATAAAAAAATTACAACAAGGTTATATTTTAAGAGATTTAAATTTTACTCAAAATGAATTAAAAATTTTAAAACAATATAGATTTTTAACTTTAAAACCAATGATTTATGTTTTTAATATTTCTAATGATATTACTCATAATATTAATTTAAATATTTTTTTAAAAAATAATAATTTTATTAAATCTAATTTTATTTCAATTTCTATAGAAAATTTAGATACATCTAAAATTTATCATGTATATTATAATAAAATAATTCGGAAATTATGTTCGATGCTAGATCTCTGTACTTTTTTTACAGCTGGATCTAAAGAAGCTAGATCATGGATTTTTAAGAAAGAAAGTACAGCAAAACAAGTTGCAAAATTAATTCATACAGATTTTTTTAGAGGATTTATTAGGGCTCAGGTAATTTCATATGATGAATTTATTAAATATGGTAATTTAAATATAATTAGAAAATTAGGGAGGATTCGTAGTGAAGGAAAAAATTATATTGTAAAAGATGGAGATATAATAAATTTTTTATTTAACATATAAGTTTTTTCTTTTTTAATAATAAAATTTTTTATAATTTTAGAGAGGAAATAATAAATTCCTCTCTGAATATATATATGCATTAAATTTTTTTTAATAAAAATTCTTTTAATTTTAAAAAATCAGGTTTCATATGGTATGATAAATTTTTTAAATTTACTCTGGATTTTAAGGATATTGGTAATTTTAATGAAATTTTTAATATTTTTTCTACAGTATCTTGAAATTTAGATGGATGCGCTGTTCCTAAAAATAAACCAAAATCTTCTTTTTTAATATTTTTCTTTAGTATTGTATATGCTATAGCTGCATGCGGTTCTGATAAATATCCAATTTTATATAATTTTTTTATCGCTCTCTCTGTTTCTTTATCTGACACACTATAAGATTTTAGTGTTTTTAAATTCCATTTTTTTCTTTTAAATAATTCTTCAACTCTTGGCCAATTATTAGGTTGACTAATATCCATAGCATTAGAAATAGTTGATATTGTTTTATTTGGTTTCCATTTTCCATTTTTTAAAAATCTTGGAACAGTATCGTTAGCATTAGTAGCTGCGATAAAAGATTTTATTGGTAATCCAAGAGATTTTGCTATTAATCCAGCTGTTAAATTACCAAAATTACCACATGGAATTGAAATAACAATATTTTTATGAAAGTCTGTTGGTATTAATGCAAATGCTTCAAAATAATAACATATTTGAGCTAATAATCTACTAATATTAATAGAATTAGCTGAATTTAAGCCAATATTTTTTTTTAGTTTTTTATCATTAAAAGATTTTTTTACCAAATATTGACAATCATCAAAACTACCATCAATTGCAATGGTATGTATATTTTCTCCTAATGTACAAAATAGTTTTTCTTGTAATGTACTAATTCTTCCTTTAGGATATAAAATAACTACACGAATATTATTCATACGATAAAATGCATGCGCAACAGCAGCACCGGTATCTCCAGAAGTAGCAGTTAATATAGTCATAATAGAATTTTCTTTTTTCCAATATGAAAGCATTTGAGCCATAAATCTAGCTCCAAAATCTTTAAATGCTAATGTTGGTCCGTGAAATAATTCTAAACATGAAATATTTTTTTTAACATGAACAATTATAGGTTTAGTAAATGAAAAAGCTTTTTTTATTTGTTTTTTTAAGTCAACAAATGATATTTCATCGGAGATAAAATGTGATAGTATATGAGTACTTCTAGTAATAAAATCCATTTGAATTAATTTCTTTAATGTTTCAGGTGTAAATTTTGGTAAATATTTTGGAAAAAATAATCCTTGTTTTTTTCCTAATCCGTATTTTATTGCATTTAAAAAATTTACTTCTTCATTTATATCTTTTAAATTATATAATTTCATTTTTTTTTTCCATTTTTCTAGCACCTGATTGATCAATTTTACAAATATGAACGAATCCTGTTTGATTCTCCATATAGTTTTTTTTTAACCATATCTTTACTTTTTTTGCTATAGAAATGTTCGGACATACAGAAAATAAAGTAGGTCCTGAACCTGAAATATTACATGTTAAGGCTCCTAGTTCTATTATTTTTTTTTTTGATATTAAAAATTTTGGTATTAATGGAATTCTATATGGTTCAGCAATTATATCTTTCATATATCGAATTGCTAATTCTGATTGTTTAGTATATAAAGCATGAATAAATGTAGCTAAATTTCGACTATTATGAATACATGTTTTTTTTTTATATTTTAATGGAAGAATATTTCTTGCTTGAGAAGTAGATAAGGTGACTCCTGGCCAAGCAATAACCCATAACCAATCAGTAAAAATGGGTAGTTTTTGTGTGATGTTTTTTTGATCGTTAGTAATTAATTGTAGACCACCTAAATAACATGGAGCAACATTGTCATAATGAACTTCTCCGGATATTATTCCTTCTAATTTTCCCATTATTTTTAGTAATTTTGTTTTTGATAGTTTAGTTTTATAGAATTTATTTAATGCAATAACACAAGCTACTATAGAAGAAGCACTAGATCCTAGTCCTGAACCAATTGGCATATTTTTTTCTAGAACAATTTTAACTGTTTTTTTTTTTTTTGCTTTTTTATTAAAATATTTCCATGCTTTCCATATAATATTTTCTTTTATATTTACAGGTAATTGTTTAGAAAAATTTCCATGATTTTTTAATTGAAATTTTTTTGATGGTTTTATTGAGATACAATCTCCTAACAACGTTTTATCAATTGGTTTGATAGCTATTCCTAAAATATCAAAACCAACACCTACATTTCCAATAGAAGCAGGAGCATAAATTTTTATCATTATTTTTAAACTCATAAGATTATAATACAATGCGTAATAAATCAGAGAAAATTCCTGATGCTGTAACTTTATTCCCTGCTCCATAACCACGTATTATTAAAGGAATCGGTTGATAATATTTAGTATAAAAAACAAATATGTTTTCTCCATTTTTTACATGATAAAGTGGATTTTTATAGTTTACGGAATGTATTTTAACACAACAATTTCCATTTTTATTTATTGTTCCTATACATCTAAGTACTTTTTTTTCTTTTTTTGCTTGAATAATTTTTTGAAGAAATAAATTATCTAATTCTTTAAGTTTTTTAAGAAATATTTTTTTATTTTTTATTTTTTTAAATGAATTTGGAAGAATTTTTTCTATTTTTATATCAGGTAATTCTATTGAATATCCTGCTTCTCGTGCTAAAATTAATAATTTTCTTGCAATATCAATTCCAGAAAGATCATCTTTTGGATGTGGTTCTGTAAATCCTAATTTTTGAGCTTTTTTAATAGCATGTGATAATGTAATATTATTATTATCTAATTCTCCGAAAATATATGACATAGAACCAGAAAGGATACCTTGAAATTTGATTAATTTATCTCCTGATTCTATTAAATGTTTAAAATTTTGAAGAATGGGTAATCCCGCACCGACATGAGTTTCATAAAAAAATTTTTTATTATTTTTTTTTGCTGTTTTTCTAATTTCTGTATATTGTAATGTTAATGACGAATTAGATTTTTTATTAGCTGTTATGATATGACATCCGGATTTAATTATTTTTTTATAATTGTTAGAAATTTCTTGACTAGCTGTACAATCTATAAAAATAGGATTTAAATAACCATTATTTTCAATAATTTGGAGAATTTTTTTTAATAAAAATTTTTTTTTAGAATTTTTAAATTTTTTTTCCCATTTTTTATAATTAATATTTTTTTTACTAATAATATATTTTTTTGAATTTGCAATAAGATTAATATTTAATTTAATAAATTTTTTTTTTATTCTTTCTCTTTGTTTAAAAAATATTTTTAAAAATTCTAGACCAACTCCACCTATACCAATTAAAAAAATATTAATGGATACATGATAATTTATAATTGTGTTATGTATTTTTTTCATAATTGATATAACATTTTTATCATAAATTACAATTGATAAAGATATATTTGATATATTATGTGAAATATTAAATATTTTATTATTAAATCTATAGATAATTAAATGGATTTTTTCTAAAATTTTAGTAGTATATTTTTTTAAAAAAGATCCTACAATTGTTATAATACTTAATTTTTTTATTTTGATAATTGATAATAATCTTTTTCTTTTTATATTTAGAGTTAATAGTTTTTTTATTTTTTTGATATAAATTAAGTTTTTTTTTTGTATATAAAAACTAATTATATTTTGTGATAGAGATTGATTTAATAAATATAATGGTATATTTTTCTTAAAAAAATATGAAAGTATTTTTTTAAGAACTTTTTTTATTTGTAAATTTTTTTTACAAAATATTTTTATAAAAATAATGTTTTTTAGATATGTAATTCCTTTTATTTGATTTTTTTTTTCTTTTTTTGTCTTTTTTCTATTTATTATTTTAGTTCCTGGATACTCTGGATTATTTGTATTTTTAATAATACAACAAATATTATTTTTTTTTAATGGTTCTATAGTAGACGGATGAATTACTTTAGCACCAAAATAAGCTAATTCTAATGCTTCTTGATAAGAAATCTTTGATACTAATTGAGCTTTTTTTATAATATTTGGATCACCTGTATAAATTCCATTTACATCAGTCCAAATTTCACATATATTAGAATTTGTACAAATAGATAAAATGCTTGCAGAATAATCAGATCCGTTTCTTCCTAAAACTACTAATTCTTTTTTATTATTTCCGGCTATAAATCCAGGCATAAGAATAATTTTTTTTTTTGAAATTTTTAATTTTTCAAAGTTTTTTTTGGATTTTTTAATATTTACATTTGCATTTAAATAATTATTATTTGCTAAAAAATATTTTATAGGATTAATAATGATTGTGTTAAATCCTTTTATTTGTAATAATTCTTTCATTAGTAAAACAGAAACATTTTCTCCTGTACTAATTATTCGTGCTTGTTTTTTTTCTGAACATTTTTGTAAAATTTTAATTTTTTTAAATATTTTTTTTAGTTTTTTGTGTTTTTTAATGATTTTTTTATTTAGTTTTTTTATTGGGTATTCTTTTTCTTTTTTATAAATATTTAAAATTATATTTAAAAAAAAATTTTTAATTATTCTTAAGATTTTACTAGGAATAATTTTTTTTTTAACAAAGAGTTTAATAGAATCTTCTAAATAATTTGTAATAGTAGCAGGTGCAGATAATACAACAGATATTTGATCATGATTTAATTTTTGAATTATAATTGAAGATACTTGTATAAATTTTTTTGCGTTTGCAAGTGAAGTACCTCCAAATTTTAATGTTTTCATAAAAATAATCTCATTTTTAAATTATTGTTTAAATTTTTTTTATATATCGTATTTATAGTAGTTTTATAATGTATATTTTTTATAGTATTATGATTATTATGTATGAATGATATGAAAAATAAAATTTAATATTTAATTTTATTTAAAAAAATAATATTTTATTTTTATATAAATATTTTTTGAATAATTTAATTAATTGTATCATATCTTTATATTTTTTTCTTTTATTTCAATAATAATTATTATTATTTTGCTAAATTTTAAAAAAATATTTTTATAGATTTTTTTATAAATGATTATCTTTGATAAGGAGGTATAATTATTTTTTAAAAAATAAATTTTAAAAAAAATAAGTATTTTAAAGAAACGTATGTTGTTTTATGTTTTTTATTTTTAGTAAATTATTTTTTTTTTAAAAAAAAATTTTGTTTATTCCAAAAAATAAAGATTTTTTTTAATTTAATATGATTTTCGATTTCAACTCGTAATGAAAATAATTCTATAGCTTGAATAAAATTATTATGATTTATTATTTTTTTAATTGTGTTTTTTTTTCTTTTTTCAATATCTTTTTGCAATTTCCATATTTTTTTGATTATTAATAAAATATTTTTAGGTATACCTATTGATATTGAATTTTTTTTTAAAATATAATTAATAGAAATTAAAAATGCTTTAGAAAATTTTATTTTTTTTTTAATTGATAATATTTGTGTTTTTTCAATTAAAAGATACCATAATAATGATGCAAATAAAAAAGATGGACAACTGATTTTTTTATTTTTTCCTTTTTTATCTATTTTTTTTAAACAATTTATTGTAATTTTTTTTAAAAAAAATGTGTTTTTTTGACTTAACTGATTAAATAAAAATGGTAATAATGGATAAATTAATGAATATTTTCTTAATCGTATATAAGTTAAATAACCATATCCAAAACAAAATAATTTTATTGATTCATTAAATAATCTTGCTGATGGTATTTCTTTTAATAAATTTGATAATTTTATTATCGGTTTTTCAGTTTTTTTATCAATATGCATATTCAATTGTACTGAAAATCGTATTACTCTTAACATTCGTACAGGATCTTCTCTATATCGTGTTTCAGCATTTCCAATTAAACGTATTTTTTTTAATTTTATATCTTTTATTCCTCCTATATAGTCTCTAATTCCAAAATCTTTTATACTATAATATAATGCATTTATTGTTATATCACGTCTATAAGCATCTTCTTCAATTTTTCCAAATGTATTATCTGATAATAATATTCCTTTTTTTGTTTTTATTTTTTTGTAATATAAATTATTTTTTTTCAAATGATTATTTTTTGCTCGAAATGTTGATACTTCAATAATTTCATTTTTGAATATTAAATGCGCAATTATAAATCTTCTTCCTATTAATCGGCAATTTTTAAATAGTTTTCTGATTTCATCAGGTTTTGCGTTAGTAGCAATATCAAAATCTTTAGGTTTTTTTCCTAATAATAAATCTCTTACCCCTCCTCCCACTAAATATGCTTCATAGCCTAATTTATTTAATCTATATAATACTTTCATAGAATTTCTACTAATTTTTTTTTTAGAAATGTTATGATTTTTATTTATAATTAGCTTCATATGCGAATATCGATTTTTTTTTATGTTTTTAATTTTTAGTTAACTAATGCTATGTTGTTAAATAAAAAAATTTTTTTTATTTATTATTTATAAATATATATAAGATATATATAATGAATTTATAAAAAAAAGATTTTTAATAGATAAAGAATTTTTTGAATATTTCTTTATAAGAAACAATTTAGTGTTATTTAAAAAAAATTTTTAATTAATTTTTTATGAATTTAAATTATTTAATTTAAAATTATTAATTATTATAAATTTTATTAATTAATTATAATTTTTTTTTTATTTTTATTTTGAGTATTTTAATTTAAATCATATAAATAAATTTTTTATTTTTGAATGTATTTAATATATTTTTTTGATTCATTTATATATTTGAAAAATTTTAATTTTATAAAATATTTATATAAATTAAAAATTAATTATAATGATTTTTTATATTAAAAATTAATATAATATATTAATATAATTGAAAAATAAAATAAAAATTAATAGAATTTTTTTTTTCTTATTATATAGAAAATGCCATATTATACTATCTCATGTCAAGCAACATTGTTATAATGAAAATATTTATTTTTAATAAATATTGTTTTTAAAGATTTTTTTATTTTTTTTTTATCAATTTTTTTAAATATTTTTATTAGGAAATATAAATGAAGTTCGTTTTTGGTGTAGAATATGATGGTAGTATATATCACGGGTGGCAAAAACAAAAATCAGTATTAACAATACAAGAATGTATTGAACATGCTTTATCTAAAATTGCTAATTCTAAAATAGAAGTAATATGTGCTGGAAGAACAGATAAAGGTGTACATGCAATTACTCAAATAGTCCATTTTTCTTCTCTTATAATTCGTAATGAAGAAGTTTGGTTTACAGGATTAAATTCATTATTGCCAAAAAATATAACTGTTTTATGGTTAAAAAAAGTTTCATCAAATTTTCATGCTAGATTTTCTGCATTGTCTAGATCATATAGATATATAATTTTTAATAGAAAAAATCGATCAAGTTTTTTAAAAAACTATTATTTTCATGTAAGAAATTTTTTAGATATTTATAAAATGAAAACTAGTTCTCAATTTTTAATTGGAAATCATGATTTTTCTTCTTTTAAAAGTAGTGGTTGTCAATCATTTTCTTCAAGAAAAAATATATTTTCTTTAATAATATATCGGATAAATGATTTTATAATTATTGATATTACTGCAAATTCTTTTTTATATCATATGGTAAGAAATATTGTAGGTTGTTTAATTTTAGTAGGTTTATCTAAAAAAAAACCAGAATGGGTGCAATATATATTACAAAAAAAAGATATTAAAAAAACATATTCTACTGTTCCTGCACAGGGATTATATTTTTTATTTGCTTCATATCCAGATTGTTTTTCTATATTAAATCAATCTTTTTTATTAAAAAAAAATAATTTATTTACTCATTTTTTTAGTAACTTTTAATTATTATAAAATTTTTAAAAATATTTAAATATTTATTTAAATGTTTATTTAAATATTAATAATTTATTAAAATATAAATATTTTTATAATATAATTACAATATTAGGTATATTTAATTATTACTACTATATAAAAATATATATTGTTTTATAAAATAAAATAAATTTTTTTATTTTAATACTTTTTTTTTTTAAAATAATTAAATATTATTATTTTAATAAGTATAATTTATTTTTATTGTTATATAATTTTTTAAAGTTATTTTTTTTATAAAACACTTTTTCTAATTTTATATAAATTTTTTACATGTTGTATTAACGAATATGAGATTGTAGTATGTTAGGTAAACTAATTAATAAATTTTTTCTTAGTCGTAATGAACGTATTTTAAAAAATTTAAATGATCTTGTGATCAAAATTAATATTTTAGAAAAAGATCTTTTAAAATTATCTGATAAAGAACTAAAAAAAAAAACAAATGAGTTTAAATTAAGATTAAAGTACGGTGATTCTTTAGATTCTTTATTACCAGAAGCTTTTTCTGTAATTCGTGAAGCTAGTAAAAGAATTTTTGGTATGAGACATTTTGATGTACAAATTTTAGGAGGGATAATTTTACATAAACAGTGTATTGCCGAAATGCGAACTGGTGAAGGAAAAACTTTAACTGCGACATTACCTGCATATTTAAATGCATTAACAGGTAAAGGTGTACATATTGTTACAATGAATGATTATTTAGCTCAGAGAGATGCTAATAAAAATCGTATTTTATTTGAATTTTTAGGATTGACTGTTGGTATAAATGTATCTGGAATGTCTAGATTAGATAAAAAAAATGCTTATTTAGCAGATATTACTTATGGTACGAATCATGAATATGGTTTTGATTATTTACGCGATAATATGGTTTTTAATAGCGAAAAAAAAGTTCAAAGAAAGTTATATTTTGCTTTGATTGATGAAGTTGATTCAATTTTAATAGATGAAGCTCGAACACCTCTTGTTATTTCCGGACCGATAGAAAATAGTAATATACTATATGATCGAATTAATTCTTTAGTATCTGATTTAATACCACAAAATAAAAAATATGATAATTCTTTTAATGAAATAGGAGATTTTTGTATTGATTATAAGCAACGTCAAGTAAATTTAACTGAAATGGGTTTAAAAAAAATAGAGAAATTATTGGTTAAGTATAAATTTATATCAAAAGAAGAGTCATTATATTTATCTAAAAATATTTTTTTTATTCATCATATTCTTTTAGCGCTTAAAGCGCATTATTTATTTTTAAAAAATGTAGATTATATTATAAAAGATGATCAAATAATTATTGTTGATGAACATACTGGAAGAATTATGTCTAGTAGAAGATGGTCTGATGGTTTACATCAAGCTATTGAAGCTAAAGAAAATGTTTTTATACAAAATGATAATCAGACTTTAGCTACTATGACTTTACAAAATTATTTTCGTTTATATAAAAAATTATCTGGAATGACTGGAACTGCTTCTACAGAAGCATTTGAGTTTAATTCAATTTATAATTTAGATACTGTAATTATCCCAACAAATAAACCTATGATTCGTAATGATCTTCCAGATTTAGTTTTTGTATCTAAATCTGACAAAATGAATGCTATTATTTCTGATATAAAAAATTGTGTATTTCGTCAACAACCTGTTTTAGTTGGTACTGTTTCTATTGAAAAATCTGAAAAAATTTCAAGATTATTAAATAAATTAAATATTAAACATAATGTTTTAAATGCTAAATTTCATTCTCAAGAAGCTGATATTATAGCTAAAGCTGGAGAACCTAATGCTGTAACTATAGCTACTAATATGGCTGGTAGAGGTACAGATATTGTATTAGGAGGGATTTTAAAAAAAGAAAATAATGAAAAATTTTTTACTACTAAAAATAGTGTTAAATTATTAAATATATGGAAAAAAAAAAATAGATTAGTTATTAAATCGGGTGGTTTACATATTATTGGTACTGAAAGACATGAATCACGTAGAATTGATAATCAATTACGTGGAAGATCAGGAAGACAAGGTGATCCTGGTTCTTCAAGATTTTATTTATCTTTAGAAGATACATTAATGAAGTTTTTCGCTTCAGAAAATGTTATTAAAATTATAAAAACTCTTGGATTAAAATCTAATCAATCAATTGAACATCCATGGTTAAATAGTGCTATTGAAAGAGCTCAAAAAAAAGTAGAGAATTGTAATTTTGATATTAGAAAACAGTTATTAGAATATGATAATGTTATTAATGAACAACGTTCAGTAATATACAATGAAAGAAACAAATTAATTAATAAATTAGATATTCATGATCATATTTTATTTATTTTAAAAGATCGTATAAATTTTTGTATTAAACAATATATTTCTGGTAATTCAATGAATGTCGATAGTTTTTTTGCTCTAGAAAAAGAACTGAAAAATAATTTTTATTTTATAAAATCGATAAATAAATTTTTAGAACATGATACTACATTATACGAAAATGTAGATAAATTAATTGATTTAATTGTTACTACAATACAATTTAGTTATAATAAAAATACAGCAATAGTATCAAAAAAATACTCTAATATGATTGAAAAATCTGTTATGTTACAGATATTAGATATTTTTTGGATAGAACATTTAAATGCTGTAGATTTTTTAAAACAAAGCATTCATTTACGAGGATATGCGCAACAAGATCCTCAGCAAGAATATAAACGTGAATCTTTTTTTATGTTTCAATCTATGTTAGAAGCTATAAAAAATAATGTTATTAAGAGTTTAATTAATATTTTTTTTGTAGATTTTAAAAAAAATAAAAATATTTATATAAATTTTATTGATCAAAAAGATTATGATTCATTTCATTTTTTAATTATGAAATCAATAAATATTACATAATAAATTATTAAATAATTCTTTAATTACTTTTATTTTACAATAAAAATTGTATATTAAAAATTTTAATATATTTTTTATTTTAATATTACAATTTTTATTGTAATAAATATATATTAAAATTTTTTAATAGTATATTATTTAATATAATAAAATATTTTTATTTAAATTTTAAATATTTTAATATATCTTTAAAAATCATATAAATTTAATTATTTTATAAATTATTTTATATATATGGTATCACAATATTATTATATGTATACAGTATAAAGTATAAAATTTTAATAATTTTAATTGAAAATAAAAAATAATTTTTCTTAAATTTTTTTTTAAGAATTTATAAATTTAATATTTTATTAAATTTTTATTTTTATTTTAAATATATAAATCATTTTTAATATTTAATATTTTTAAAGAAATAAGTAATAAACTATTTAAAATTAATTTATAAAATTTTAAGTTTAATATTTAAAGGATTATGAAATATGTCAAAAGATATTTTTAAAGATACTGATATTCTTGAAACTAATGAATGGATAGAATCAATTAATTCTGTAATTTCTAGATGTGGTAAGAAAAGAGCTTGTTTTTTAATAAATAAATTATTAAATTTAGATGTATTACAAGATTATCATTTATATAAAAAAAATTTTACTCATTATATTAATACTATTCATGTTAATGATGAATTTAAATATCCTGGTAATATTTATTTAGAAGAAAAAATTTGTTCAGCTGTTCGTTGGAATGCTATTATGATAGTATTACATGCTTCGAGAAAAAATTTAGATTTAGGTGGACATATTTCTTCTTTTCAATCTTCCGCTATGATTTATGAAGTGTGTTTTAATCATTTTTTTCGCGCTTCTAATAATTATGATGGAGGTGATTTAATTTATTTTCAAGGGCATTCAGCTCCAGGTATTTATGCTAGAGCATTTTTAGAAAATCGTTTAACAGATAAACAAATGTATAATTTTAGACAAGAAACTAATAATTTAGGTTTATCTTCGTATCCTCATCCTAAATTAATGTCTAATTTTTGGCAATTTCCAACTGTTTCTATGGGTTTAAGTGCAATTTCTGCAATCTATCAAGCAAAATTTTTAAAATATTTAATGAATAGAAATTTGAAAGATACATCTAAACAAAAAGTTTATGCTTTTTTAGGTGATGGAGAAATGGATGAATCAGAATCAAAAGGAGCTATAACAATAGCAGCAAGGGAAAAATTAGATAATTTAATCTTTGTAGTGAATTGTAATTTACAACGTTTAGATGGTCCGGTGTTAGGAAACGGGAAAATTATTAATGAATTAAATGATATTTTTTCTGGTGCAGGTTGGTATGTTATTAAGGTAATTTGGGGAAGTGAATGGGATTATTTATTAAAAAAAGATTATTCAGGACATTTAAAAAAATTAATGAATGAAACATTAGATGGAGATTATCAAACTTTTAGTTCAAAAAATGGTGCTTATATTCGTAAACATTTTTTTGGTAGATATAAAGAAACTAAAAAATTAGTAGAAAATATGACAGACAATGATATTGAAAATTTAAAAAAGGGTGGGCATGATTTTAAAAAAATTTATTCAGCTTTTTGTTTAGCACAATCAATAAAAAATAAACCAGTTATTATATTAATACATACTATTAAGGGATATGGTTTAGGGAAAATTGCTGAAGGAAAAAATATTGCTCATCAAATAAAGAATTTAGATATACAAGATTTAGAACATTTAAAAAAACATTTAAAAATAGAATTAGATTCTAAATCCACAAAACAATTATCTTTTATAAAATTTTCTTCTAATTCTGAAGAATATAAATATATATGTAATCAAAGAAAAAAATTATATGGATATGTTCCTAAAAGATTAGAAAATTTTACTGAAAAATTAGTTATACCAGAATTAAATGATTTTTCTTCTTTATTTAAAGAACAAAAAAGACCAATTTCAACAACTGTTATTTTTATTCGAATATTAAATATTTTATTAAAAAATATTCATTTAAAAAATAGAATTGTTCCAATTATTGCAGATGAAGCTCGTACTTTCGGTATGGAAGGTTTTTTTCGTCAGATTGGAATTTATAATTATCAAGGACAAAAATATATACCAGCTGATAAAGATCAGTTTTTTTATTATAAAGAAGATTATACGGGACAAATTTTACAAGAAGGTATAAATGAATTAGGTGCTTGTTCTTCTTGGTTAGCTGCAGCTACTTCTTATAGTACTAATAATTTTCCAATGATACCTTTTTATATTTATTATTCCATGTTTGGTTTTCAAAGAATAGGAGATTTTTTATGGTCTTGTGGAGATCAAAAAGCTAGGGGTTTTTTAATAGGTGCTACTGCAGGTAAAACTACTTTAAATGGAGAAGGATTACAACATGCTGATGGTCATAGTCATATTTTATCATCTACTATTCCTAATTGTGTATCGTATGATCCAACATATAGTTATGAACTTGCAGTAATTATACAATCTGGATTAACTAGAATGTATGGAGAAAAACAAGAAGATATTTTTTATTATATTACTACATATAATGAAAATTATGTAATGCCTAAAATGTCTGAAGATATGGTTTATGGTATTTGTAAAGGAGCATATAAATTAGATACTTTAAAAGGAAATAATGGTCATATTCAATTTTTAGGGTCAGGTTCTATTTTATGTGTTATAAGAAATGCAGCTGATATCTTATTGTCAGATTATAATATTGGTTCTGATATTTATAGTGTTACTTCATTTACAGAAATTGCTCGTGATGGTCAAGATTGTTTTCGTTGGAATATGCGAAATCCTTTGAGTAAAAAAAGAACACCGTATATTACTAGTATTATGAATAATTCTCCTGCTATTGCAGTTACAGATTATATGAAAATTTTTTCAGAACAAATTCGTGCATATATACCTGCAAAAGTATTTAATGTTTTAGGAACAGATGGATATGGTAGATCAGATAGTCGTGAAAAATTACGTTGTTTTTTTGAAATTGACGAAACAAATATTATTTGTTCTGCATTACATGCATTAGTAGTACAAGGTGATATAGATTCTAGTATATTTTTAGATGCATTAAAAAAATTTAATATTTTTTCAAATAAATTGAATCCACGTTTAGCATAAGAGGTGATATAGTGGACGTAGAAGTTCGTGTACCAGATATTGGAATTAAAGATGTTGAAGTAATTGAAATTTTCGTAAAAAAAGGAGATATAGTTAGTAAAGAAGATAGTTTAATTTCTGTTGAAGGACATAAATCAGTTCTTGAAATTCCATCTCCTATTTCTGGTATAATAAAAAAAATATGTACACAAGTAGGAGATAAATTATCTATTGATAAATTAATTTTAATAATTAATAATAATCAAGAGAATAATATTTCTAAAAAAAATAATAAAGATTATATTCAAAATAGTATTGATTATTTAAATCATACAAATAATAATAATAAAGACATAAAATATTTAAACGAAAAAAATAATAAAAATATTCATGCATCTCCTTATATTCGTCGTTTTGCAAGAATTTTAGATATTAATTTGTTATATATAAATGGAAGTGGAAAAAAAGGAAGAATTGTAAAAAAAGATATAGAAAAATATGATTTTTTAAATAAAAATATAAATAATAATTTTATAGAAAAGAATAACTGTTTAACAGAATTGAATACAAAGAATATAGATAATAAATCTATAAATCAACCATTAACTAGGATTCAAAGAATTTCTGGTAAAAATTTATTAAATAATTGGAATAATATTCCACATGTTACTCAATTCGATGAAGCAGATATAACTGAATTAGAAGATTTTAGAAAATCATATAATTTAAATCAATTAAATAAAAATAAATCTTTTCAAAAGGTTTCGTTATTATCGTTTTTAGTTAAATCTGTAATACATGCTTTATTAAAATATCCTAGATTTAATAGTATTTTAGATAAAAGTAAAAAAAATATAATTATTAAAAAAGATATTAATATTGGTATAGCTGTTGATACTCATGATGGTTTATTAGTACCAGTTTTAAAAAGTTTAAAAAATAAAACTATTTATGAAATATCAAATAATATTTTTAATGTAGTTACAAAAACTAAAAATAATCAATTATGCACCTCGGAAATGACTGATGGTAGTTTTACTATTTCTAGTTTAGGAGGAATTGGTGGTATTGGATTTACACCAATTATTAATGCTCCAGAAGTTTGTATATTAGGTATCTCAAAAGCAGATATAAAACCTGTTTGGAATAAAAAAAAATTTTATCCTCGTTTAATTCTTCCTTTTTCTATATCATATGATCATCGTGTAATAGATGGTGCTGACGGCGTTCGTTTTACTACTTTTTTAAAAGATATATTATCTGATATTAGGATATTGTTAATGTAGTAATAAAGATTTTTATGTTAAATTATAAATATTTAATTTTATTAAAAAAAAATAAAATATTTCTATATAAAGAGAAATTTAATTTATGAATAAAAATATTAATGTTAATGTAGTTGTTATTGGCGGAGGTCCGGCTGGATATTCCGCAGCATTTAGATGTTCTGATTTAGGATTTTCTACTTTAATAATAGAAAAATATGGAATTTTAGGAGGAACTTGTTTAAATGTAGGATGTATTCCATCTAAATCTTTTTTATATTTAGCTACTTTAATAAAAGAAATAAAAGAATTTTCTAAATATGGTATTGATTTATGTGCTAATAATAAAATTGATATATCAAAAATTATGAAATGGAAAGATAATATTGTTTTAGAGTTAAGTAATGGATTAAAAAATATGGCAGAATATAGAAAAATTGATATATTAAAAGGAGTAGCTAAATTTTTTAAAAAAAATCAATTAAAAGTAATTTTAAATAATGGAAAAATATCTTATATAAAATATGATTATGCTATTATTGCTACAGGTTCTAAACCTATTACTTTATCAAATTTTTTTAGTAAAGATTCTCGTATTTGGAATTCTACACATGCTTTAAATTCTGATTTTATTCCTAAAAAATTGTTAATTATAGGTGCAGGTATCATTGGTTTAGAAATGGCAACTATTTATAGTACTTTAGGATCTGAAGTAGATATAATTGATAATTCTGAAAAATTTTTTCCGTTAATTGATAAAGATGTTAGTGATGTTTTTTTAAAATACATTCAGAAATATTTTTCTATATCATTAAATACATCAATACTTAGTTCTATTTCTGATAAAGATGGTATTTTAGTAAACACTAAAATAAATCATAATACTTATAATAGTAAAATGTATCATGCAATTTTAATAGCAGTTGGTAGAACTGCGAATACAGATTGTTTAGATATTAACATACCTGGTATAAAAGTAGATAAATATGGTTTTATTCAAGTAGATAATCAAATGCGTACTAATATTTCTAATATTTTTGCTATAGGAGATGTAGTTGGTCAACCTATGTTAGCGCATAAAGGTATGCATGAAGCACATATAGCAGCTGAAGTTATTGCTGGAAAAAAACATTTTTTTGATCCTAAAGTAATTCCATGTGTAGCTTATTGTGATCCTGAAATTGCTTGGACAGGAATTATGGAAGAAGAAGCTAAAAATAAAGGAATTAACTGTCGTTCAATAATTTTTCCTTGGAAATTTTTAGGAAAAGCAATAAGTTCTAATTGTTCTATTCCTGGTCTAACAAAATTAATTGTTGATACAAATAGTAATAGAATTATTGGAGGGGTTATTATTGGTAAACATGCAGGAGAATTATTATCACAAATTAACTTATCTATTGAAATGGGATGTGATATAGAAGATATAGCTTTAACAATCCATCCTCATCCTTCTTTATCTGAATCAATTAATATATCAGCACAATTATTTAATGGAACTGCTACTGATATGATTAATAAAAATATTATATAAATTAAAAATTTTTAAGATATTAATTTTATTAATATATTTCTAAGATTTTTTTTTAATAAAATTAAAATTTATTAATATATTTATATTTAGATATTTATAAGATTTTATTAAATATTTTTATTATAAAATTGTTTATTGAATTTTTTAAAAAATATTTTTAAAGATATATATATTTTATATTTGTATATAGTATTTAAGAGCAGGTCATTTTCCTGCTCTAAAACGAATTTAGTATATAATATATTTTGTATATCATATAAATTTTATCTATATAAATTATAGAATTTAGATTAATTCTTTAAATTATATACTAAATGATAATCCGCACCCGCAAGTTCTTTTAGCATTTGGATTACTAATAACAAATTTAGATCCTTCTAAATTTTCAATATAATCTATTTTTCCTCCTAATAAGTATTGTATACTAATAGGATCAATAATAATTTCTATTCCTGATTGTATAATAGATATATCATTTTTTTTTGTTATTTTTTCTAATTCAAAACCATATTGAAAACCACTACATCCTCCACCAGTAATAAATATTCTTAATTTCAATTTAAAATTTTTTTTTTTTAATAATAATTTTTTGATTTTTTTTATTGCATTAATAGTAATTTTTATTTGATGTTTTAACATGTTTATATAAACTCTATTTTTATTAATTTTTATTTAATATTATTTTGAAAGAAAAAGATGATTTATATTATTAAATGGTTTGTATAAAAATTTTATATAAAAACAGATGATTTTTGTATATTTATGTATATTAAATTAATAATTTAATATTTTTAAAATTTATGTCTTTTGTTTGAAAAGGTTTTTAGTTATTTATCTATTTTTTTTCTTAAAAATGCTGGAATATCTAAAAAATTTTTTTTTTCTTTTTTTATTGAATTAATATTATTATTTATATTTTTTTTTATAGTATTTGAATTATCTAGTATTCCATTTCTTCTTAAATTATTATTTCGATAATCTACAAATGCTTCTTTAGAAGATTTATTACGTATAAAGGAAATTTCAGATCTTTTTTCCATTCCAATTCCTGTAGCTACTACTGTCACTCGTAATGAGTGATCCATTTGAGGGTCTAATGATGTTCCAATTACAACTGTAGCATTATCAGAGGAAAACGCTCTAATTGTATTACCTACTGTTTCAAATTCATCAAGTCGTAAATCAAAACCTGCGGTAATATTTACTAATACTCCTCTTGCTCCCGATAGATCTATATCTTCTAGTAACGGACTTGATATTGCTATTTCTGAAGCTTCTTCTGCTCTATTTTCTCCGGAGGCTGATCCTGTTCCCATCATTGCATATCCCATTTCTGACATAACTGTTCGAACATCTGCAAAATCCACATTCATTAGTCCAGGTCGCGTTATTAGTTCTGCAATTCCTTGAACAGCTCCTTTTAAAACATCATTTGCTGCCCCAAAAGCATCTAATAATGATATTCCACGTGTTAATACTTTTAATAATTTATCATTAGGTATAGTTATTAATGAGTCAACATATTTCGATAATTCATTTAATCCTTGTTCAGCAAAGTTCATTCTTTTTTTTCCCTCAAAAGTAAAAGGTTTTGTAACTACAGCAACAGTTAATATACCTAATTCTTTTGCAACTTCTGCTACTACTGGAGCAGCTCCTGTTCCTGTACCACCTCCCATTCCTGCAGCTATAAACACCATATCAGCTCCTTCTAATGCTGATTTTAATGTTTCTTTATCTTCTTCTGCAGAATTTTTACCTACATCAGGATTTGCTCCAGCTCCTAAACCTTTTGTAATATTATTTCCAATTTGGATTGTTTGTCCAACAGCTATTTTTCTTAATGCCTGTGCATCTGTATTAATTGCAAAAAATTCGACACCTTCAATTTTTTCACGGACCATATGTTCTACTGCATTACTTCCACCGCCACCAACACCAATTACTTTAATAACCGCATCATTACTTAATTCTGAAGGTTCAAACATACAATAAACTCCGTAAAATTGGAATAGTTCAAATTGTTATATTAATTTTTTATTATATTTTATATTTAATGTGTTAACCAATATTTAATATTTTTTATAAAATATTTAAAAATTCCATTTTTCTTTTTTTTTTTAAAAGAATTTTTTTGATAATTTTTTCCATATTGAAGTAATCCAATAATTGTTGCATATTCTGGTTTAGACAAATATTTAGGTATTTCAGATATATTACAAGGTTTTTTTATTTCAATATTAGTATTAAATATTTTTTTAGCACATAATAATAGATATTTTATTTTTGAGGATCCTCCTGTAAATATTATATTTTTTAATATATTGTTATTAATATTTTTAAAATTATATTGAGAATATAATTTTATTATTTCGTTATTTACTAAATTTAATAATTCTATATATCTAGGTTCAATTACTTCTATTAAAGAATGATAATGACAATTTTTTATTTTTATTCCTTTTTTATTAAAAATTTCTATGTTTTTACAAGCAATTGCAATATCTTCTACTGCATATCCATATTTTTTTTTAATAAATTCAGCATCAGAATATGATAATGAAAAAGCATATGCAATATCACGTGTTACAATATTCCCAGCATATGGAATAACAGCATTATGATATAATGATCCTTTAAAAAATATGCTTACATGCATTACTTCTCCGCCAATATCTACTAAGCACACTCCAGAATTTTTTTCTTCTTCTGTTAAAACAGACAAACTAGAAGCTAATCCTACAAATATATTTTTTTTCACATAAATTCCACATTTTTCAATAGCTTTAATTATGTTATTAGAAATGTTTTTATTACAAGTAATTAGATGTACATTAGCTTGCATTCTTATACCTGATAATCCTATTGGGTTGCGTATTCCTTTTTTTTTATCTATAGAAAATTCTTGTGGAATCATATGTAAAATTTTGTGATCATTATTTATTTTTATTGATTTAGCTATTTTAATAACTTTTTTTACATCTCTTTTTGTAATTTCATTTTTTTTAATTGGAGTCATACCAATTTCATTGTAACAATTAATTTCATCATGTGAAATAGATAAATATACAGTGTATATTTTACAATTTGCCATTATTTCTGCATCATGAATAGATTTTTTTATACAATTTATTAATAAATTTAAATTATTAATATTACCTTTTTCTATACCTTGAGATTTATTTTTACCAAAACCTATGATATTAATCACTTCATTTTTTAGAATTTCACCTATTAATACAACTATTTTAGTAGTTCCAATTTCTAACGCAGCGATTATGTTTTTTTTTATTGAAAGATTCATATTTTTTGGATTATATAAAAATTTTATTAAAAATATTTTTATATTTTTTATAATATAAAATATAATTAATAAAATGAATGTGATTATATTTAAAAGATAAAATATTTTAATATTAATGATATAATTAATACATTCATATTTTTATAATAAAAAAATTATTGTTTTAGATTATAAAATATTAAGTAATATTTTATATTAAAAATAATTGTTATTTATATAATAAAAATGTTTTTTTTTAAAAAATATTTTATGAATGTAAAAAAATTTGTTACATTAAATGTAACAGAATTACTTTATGAATATGTTTTTATATAGTTAAAAATTTTTATTTTTTTTTTTGATAATAATATTATATCATATTTATTAGATTCAGAAAAAATAAATTATATATCTTAATTAAGATAAAAATATATTTTTTTTTAATTTATTTACAATATAAATATTGTCTAATATTTTTTTTAAAAAAAATATTTATTATAACATTTCTGCAATTCTTAATATTGCACTTCTAGATCTTTTATTTTTTTGAATTTCAGTTTTTTTAGGTTTAATTTTTTTGATAATTTTTATTTTTTTATTTTCAATTTTTTTGATTTTTTTTTCGGTAATAGGTAATCCTCTTGGTATAAAAAAAGTTTTACCATGTTTTTTAAAAAAATTTTTTACTATTCTATTTTCAAGAGAATGAAAACAAATAATAACTAATCTTCTTTTTTTTTTTAATATCTTTATTGATATTTTTAATGTTTTTTTTAATTCTTTAATTTCATTATTTATATGAATACGTATAGCTTGAAAAGTTCTTGTTGCCGGATGTTTATATTTATCTATTTTTGGAATTGCTTTTTTTATAATTTGTACTAAATCTAATGTTTGAGTTATTGTTTTTTTTTTATTTCTATTATAGATAGCATAAGAAATTTTTTTAGAATATCTTTCTTCTCCATATTTTCTTAGCACTTTCTCTATTTCTTTTTGACTAGATTTTTTAAGCCATTTCCAAGCTGGTATACCTGTTGTATTGTTCATACGCATATCTAATAGTCCGTTTTTCATAAATGAAAAACCTCTATCATTTTGATTAATTTGATTTGATGAAATTCCTAAATCTAATAAAATTCCATCAATTTTTTTTTTTTTATTTTTTTTATATATATAAGGTATTTTTTTAGAAAATTTTCCAAATATTATAGAAAATCTCTTGTCTTTTATTTTTTTTCCTTTATTTACTGATTTAATATCTTGATCAATAGAATATAGTTTACCAGATTGTCCTAAATACTTTAATATTTCTTTTGTATGTCCTCCGTTTCCAAATGTTCCATCAATATATATGCCATTTTTCTTAATATTTAAAGCATTAATTGTTTCTTTAAGTAATACAGGTATATGTGACATAATTTTATATTTATTAGAATTTAATTCTATACATTCTCTAAAGAAATTATTTTAAAAAATAATTTTTAAAATTTAATAGAAAATGTATAAAAGTTTTGTTTATTAATTTTTAAAAATTTAATTTTTAATTTATTAAAAAATATTTTTCTTATTGATAACAACTGATACCTATAACACCAGATCTTGATAATTCAATAATTTTAAAAGATTTTTTTGCAATATTTAAAAAAGAATCAATATTTCTATTTGTATCTGATATTTGAATAATATATTGTTCTGAAGAACAATCAATAATATTACCTTTATATATTTCTATAATTTGATTTATTTTATGCAATTTTTTTAGATTATTTATCTGAATTTTTATTAATAGAATTTCTCTTTCAATATAATTTTTATTTGTTATTTCCAATACTTGGTATACATCAATTAATTTATGAAGTTGTTTTTCAATTTGTTCAATAGTTTTTTTATTTCCAAAAGTTTGAATTGTTAATTTTGATATATTTTTTTTATTAGTCGGAGCAACTGATAGACTATCTATATTATATCCTCTTTGTGAAAAAAGTCCTACTACTCGTGATAATGCACCTGATTCATTTTCTAATAATATTGATAAAATTCTGCGCATATATTTAAATTATCCTGTTTTTTTTAATAACATTTCGTTCATACCACCGTTTTTTATTTGCATAGGATAAACATGTTCATATGGATCAATATTAATATCAACAAAAACTAGTGATCCAGATTGAACCTGTTTAATCGCTAATATTAATTTAGAGATTATTTCTTTTGGTTTTTTTATTTTTATTCCAATATGTCCATATGCTTTAGCTAGTTTTATAAAGTTAGGTAATGATTGCATGTATGAATGAGAGTGTCTACCTGAATAAATCATGTCTTGCCATTGTTTTACCATTCCTAGTGATTGATTATTTAAATTAATAATTAATATTGCTAAATTATATTGTTTTGCTGTTGATAATTCTTGTATGTTCATTTGTATACTACCATCTCCAGTAACACATATTACAAATTTTTTAGGATGTGCAATTTTTACTCCTAGAGCAGCCGGTAATCCAAATCCCATTGTACCTAACCCTCCTGAGTTAATCCAATGACGGGGTTTATTAAAACCATAATATAATGCAGCAAACATTTGATGTTGCCCTACGTCTGATGTAATATATGCTTTTCCTTCTGTTAATTTATGTAGTATTTGAAGGATATATTGTGGTTTAATTATTTTATTAGAATTTTTATATTTATTAAATTTATAATTTTTCCATTTTTGTATTTTTTTCCACCAATTATTTAAATAAGAGTTTGATCTTTTTTTTTCTTTTTTTTCTAATAATAATAACATTTTTTTTAGTATTTTTTTAGCATCTCCAATAATAGGAATATCTGCTGTTATTGTTTTAGAAATTGATGTAGGATCAATATCAATATGTATTATTTTTGCATTTGGACAATATTTATCTACATTATTTGTAGTTCTATCATCAAATCTAACTCCAATAGCTAGAATTATATCAGAATGATGCATAGCCATATTAGCTTCATAAGTTCCGTGCATACCTAACATAGATAAATTTTGTGGATGATTACTAGGAAAAGAACCTAATGACATAAGAGACATTGTTACTGGTATATTTAATTTTGTTGCTAAATTATATAATTCTGAGTGACTATTAGAGCTTATAATTCCTCCTCCAGCATATATAATTGGTTTTTTAGATTTTAATAAAAAATTTAATGCATTTTTTATATTTTTTTTATTTTTTTTTATGTTGTTTTTATAAGATTTAATATTAATTGTATTTTCCCAAATATATTTTTTTTTTATTTTATGATCTAAAATATTTTTTGGTAAATCAATTACTATTGGTCCAGGCCTTCCGTTAGTTGCTAAAAAATACGATTTTTGAAAAATTAAAGGAATATTCTCAGATTTTTTTACTAAAAAACTATGTTTTACAATAGGTCGAGAAATACCTATCATGTCACATTCTTGAAATGCATCAAAACCAATTAATTTTGAAGATACTTGTCCTGATATTATTAATAATGGTATAGAATCCATGTATGCAGTAGCAATTCCAGTAATTGCATTTGTAGCTCCAGGACCTGAAGTAACTAAAACAACTCCGATTTTTCCAGTACATCGTGCGTATCCATCTGCCATATGTACAGCTGCTTGTTCATGACGTACTAAAATATGCTGTATTTTTTTTTTACCTAATGTATGAATTGCGTCATAAATATCTAAAACAGCCCCTCCTGGATAACCAAATATTTTTTTTATTTTTAAGTTCATTAATGATTGAACAACCATTTCGGCACCAGATAATAATGTCATATTGTATGTAATCCCTATATAATTAGTATTTATTTAATAATTTAATATATATATTTATAATTAATATATTTTTTATAATTTAATTATAAATAAAAAATTTTTTTTTTTAATTAAAACATTATCTGTAAAATTATACAGATAATATTTTATTATATATTTTAATATTTAATAGCACGAAGTAATTTATTTAATTCTGTTTTATCTAATGTTTTTTTATCAACTTTTTTTACAATAACTGCGCAATATAAATTTATATTTCCTATTTTTGAAGGTAAAGTTCCTGGTACTACAACAGATCCTTTAGGAACTCGTCCATAAAATATTTTTTTTGTTTCTCGATCATAAATTTTAGTGCTTTGCCCTATATATACTCCCATAGAAATTACTGAATTTTTTTCAATAATAACTCCTTCAACGATTTCAGATCTAGCTCCAATAAAACAGTTATCTTCTATAATTGTTGGATTGTTCTGTAATGGTTCTAATACTCCACCTATTCCTACTCCTCCAGATATATGAACATTACGACCAATTTGAGCACATGATCCAATAGTAGCCCAAGTATCAATCATAGTATTTTTCCCAATATACGCGCCGATATTAATAAAACTAGGCATTATTATGACATTTTTATCAATAAAAGAACCAAATCTGACTGTTGCATTAGGAACTACACGTATAGCATCATTAATAAAATCGATTTTATTATAATTTTTATATTTTAACGATATTTTATCATAAAAAGAATTATTTGATATTTTAATAATTTTATTATCTTGTGAATATAAATATAATAATACAGCTTTTTTTATCCATTGATATGTAATCCAAGTATTATTATTTTTTTTTGAAATTCTTATTTCACCAGAATTTAATAGTTTTATTGTTTTTTTTATTATTTTTTTTTCTTCTTTTGATATCTTATAATTTTCTTTTTTTGTTTTTTTTAAAAAAATTTTTTCTATTTTTTTTTTTATTTGTATCATTTTTAATTAATAACCTATATAATTATTTTTTATTATTGAATATGTATTAATAGTTATATTTTAATAAAATTTAATAAGTTTAATTGTAGTATTATTAAAATTATGAATATTAATATTTAATTAGAGAAAATTAGAGATATTTATATATTTATAAAAATTTTTGGAATTTTTTCATTTCTTTGATAAGTTAAGATTTCACATCCTGTATTAGTAACTAAAATTGTATGTTCATACTGTGCGGAAAAACCCCCATCTCTTGTCTTTACTGTCCAACCATCTTTCATATATTTAATATTTGATGATCTAATATTTACTATAGGTTCAATAGTAAAAGTCATTCCAGAATACATTTTAATATTATTATTTTTATTATAAAAATGTAAAATATATGGATTTTCGTGAAAATTTTTACCTATACCATGTCCACAATATTCTTTAACTATAGAAAATTTATTTTTTTCTATATATTTTTGTATCACTTTACCAATTTTATTTATCTTTTTTTTATTTTTAATATATTTTAATGATTTATATAAGCTATTTCTTGTAATTTTACATAGTTTTTTGTTTTTTTTATTTATTTTTCCTACAAAAAACATTCTAGATGCATCGGTATAATAGTCATTTTTAATTACCGCTACATCAATATTTACAATATCTCCATTTTTTAAAAATGTTTTTTTATTTGGTATACCATGACATACAGTATCATTAACAGAAATACATATAGATTTAGGAAAATTTTTATATCCTAAACATGCAGGAATTGCTTTTTTTTTTTGAGTTATATAATGATGACAAATTTGGTTTATTTCTTCAGTTGATATATCAGTAACAATATAAGATTTAATCATTTCAAGTACATTTGCAGTAATTTTTCCAGATTCTCGCATTTGTTTAATTTCATATTTGTTTTTTAAAATTCTTTTCATTGTTGTGTATAAATAATTAGTTATTATTGTCTAAATTTTTGTTTTTAAAAAGATTTTTTGTTTACAAAAATAAATATTATAATTAAAAATTTATTTTTATTTACTTAGAAATATTAAAGAACGTTATAAACTATTGTAATATAATATGTTATAATATATAAATATAGATAAAAAATTTAAAATTAAATATTTTTTTTAAAAAATAATTATTATAAATATTATTTTAAAATTTATAACATAATTTTATTTCTAAATAAATTTAATTTTTATTTTAATATTATTTAAACTATAATGTTAATAGTAATTTGTTATAATAGCATATTTTTTTTTTTAAATAAAATTATAGGAGAATAGTTATGGATATCGCTTTAATGAAAAATATGATTAAAGCCGGAGTCCATTTTGGACATCAAACACGATATTGGAATCCAAAAATGAAACCTTTTATTTTTGGAATAAAAAATAAAGTGCATATTATTAATTTAGAAAAAACATTACCATTATTTAGATTAGCTATTAATGAATTAAAAAAAACTATTAAATTTAACGGAAAAATTTTATTTGTAGGAACTAAACGTTCAGCAAGTGCAGCTATAAAATCTATTGCTTTATCTTGTAATCAATTTTATGTTAATCATCGCTGGTTAGGTGGAATGTTGACAAATTGGAAAACTGTAAGGCAATCTATTAATAAATTAAAAGATTTAGAAAAACAATCACTTGATGGAACTTTTGATAAATTAACTAAAAAAGAAGTTCTTCTTAGAATTCGTCTACTTAATAAATTAGAAAATAGTTTAGGTGGCATTAAAAATATGGGAGGGTTACCAGATGCAATTTTTATTATCGATACTGCTTATGAACATATAGCTATTAGAGAAGCAAATCATTTAGGTATACCGGTTTTTGCTATTGTTGATACTAATTCTAGTCCTGATGGTGTAAATTATATTATTCCGGGAAATGATGATGCAATTCGATCAATTAATTTATATTTAAATATATTATCTGATGAATTATCAAAGTGTTATAAAGAAAAAAAAGAATCAATTATTTTAAAAAATAGATTAAAAGAACAATAATTTTAAAATTTTTCTATATTATCAATTAATAATATTAATATTAGGTAAGAAATAATATGAAAATTTCTGTAAAACTTATTAAAGAATTGCGTATAAAAACTGGATCAGGATATTTGGAATGTAAAAGAGCTTTACAAAAATCTAATGGAAATATTATTAACGCAATTAATTATTTAAGAATTGTAGGTACTGATATTGCTCAAAGGAAAGTATTACGAAAAACAAAATTTGGTCGTATTTTTTCATATTGTAGTAAAAATTTAGGTGTTTTATTAGAATTAACTTCAGAAACAGATTTTGTTTCAAAAAATGAAGAATTTAAAAATTTTGGAGAAAAAATTGTTAATTTTTCTGGTAATAATAAAATTTTTGATTTAACAGAAATTAATGAAATTTTTAATTCAAAAAAAATAAATTTTATTTCTAGAGTTCGTGAAAATATAGAAATTAATAAAATTAAGTATATTACTGGAAATATTATAGAATCATATCAACATTTAGGTAAAATTGGAGTAATTATTTCTGGAAAAATGTTATCACCTAATACTCACTTAAATACAACTAAATGTTTTAAAAATATTGCTATGCATGTAGCAGCTGCTGCTCCATTATATTTATCAGAATTAGATATTCCTAATAACGTTCTTCAAAAAGAAACTGATATTCAAAAGAGTATAGCTAAAAAAACTGGTAAAAGTTCAAAAATATTACAAGCAATTATTAAGGGTCGTTTAAAAAAATTTATTAGTGAAATTACTTTGATTAATCAAAATTTTATTATAAATCCTAAAATTACTATACATGATTATTTAAAAGAAAATCAAGTTTGGATAAATAATTTTATACGTTTACAAGTAGGAGAAAATATTGATAATCTTAATACATAATTAATAATATTAATATTTAAGAAAATATAATTATTTTTTATATTTTTTTAAATAAATTTTTTATATAGTTATGTACATTTGATATATTTTGATATTTATGAAAAAAAAAATTAAATATAATAGAATTTTATTAAAAATTAGTGGGGAATTTTTAAGTAGTAAAAAAACATTTAATATAAATACTATTTTTATTACTAAATTAATTAAACAAATAAAATTATTAACAAATTTAGGAGTTCAAATTGGTTTAGTAATAGGAGGAGGTAATTTATTTAGAGGGTCAGATTTAGAAAAAATAGGTATGAGACGTTCAATATCAGATAAAATTGGAATGTTATCTACAGTCATGAATGGATTGTTATTACATGAATTTATGCAAACAGCTAATATAAAATCAAAAATTTTTTCATCAACTTTACTTGAAGGTATTTGTGAACGATATCATATTGATAAAGCTATTAAATGTTTAGAAAAAAAATCAGTTGCAATTTTTTGTTTTGGTCTAGGTATTCCTTTTTTTACAACAGATTCAGCTGCATGTATTTATGGAACTGAAATAAAAGCAAATATCTTACTAAAAGCAACTAAAGTAGATGGTGTTTATTCATCTGATCCTATACTTAATAAATCAGCTATATTATATAAAAATTTATCATATAAAGATATTTTAAGAAAAGAATTAAAGGTAATGGATTACACATCATTAATTTTAGCTTATGAAAATAAATTACCTATATTAGTTTTTAATATGTATGATCCAGAAATTTTATATAAAATTATTATAGAAAAAAGTAATATTGGAACTTTAATTAAATAATAATTTTTAATGATTTTTCATCAATTATAATTATAATAAGAATGAGATTATTTTATGATTAACGTTTTACAAGAAAAAACTTATATTAAAATGAATAAATGTGTTTTAAATTTTAAAAATGATTTAAATAAAATTCGAGCAAATAGAGCAACTCCAGAATTATTAGATAATATTTTTATAGATTATTATGGTACACATACGGCTTTATCAAAATTATCAAATATAATAATAGAAAATAATTCTACATTAAAAATTTCTTTATTTGATATTTCTATTAAAAATTCTGTTGAAAAATCAATTATTAATTCTAATTTAGGTTTAAATCCTATTTCTTCTGATTCTAATATAAGAATTAAAATACCTGCATTAACTGAGCAAAGAAGAAAAGATATCGTAAAAATAATTAAAAATGATGCAGAAAATACTCGTATTTCTATAAGAAATATAAGAAGAGAAGCTAATATTCAAATAAAAACTTTATTAAAAGAAAAAGAAATAAATCAAGATATAGAAAAACAAGTAAAATTAGAAATTCAAAGATATACAAATTTATTTATTAAAAAAATAAATGATATTTTATCTATTAAAGAAAAAGAGTTATTAACAATATAATATATAAATATTATATAAATAATGTATACATTTTTCTAATTATATTTATTTTAATAAATATTTTTGTTTATTTAATTTTATTAATAATAATATTTTAATTTTTAAGAAATAAACATGTTTATTAATATTAATAATTAGTAATTATTATTTTATATAGGAATATGGTTTAAATATGTTATTAAAAAAAATTTTCTTTATATTTTTTTTGTTATTTTCTACTTCTGTTTCAGCAGGAAATATTAGTAATGGGAAGAATATTTATATAAAAAAAAATAAAAATTTTTATTGTTTAAATATATTAAAATCAATTAAATTAAATTTTTTAAATTATTCTAAAAATTTTCACTTATATAAAAATAAAAAAAAAATATTAAAATTAAATAATTATATAAATTTTTCTAAAAATAATTTTTTTAGTTTGAATAAATTTAATTTTTTAAAATTTTTCAATAATAAAAAAATAGTTAATGAAATTTTTTTTTTAAATTATTTTAAAAATTTTTATATTAAAAATAATATTAATAATACTATTTTTTTAAAAAAGATTATTTCTTTACATAAATTATTTTTTTTTCATAAAAATCATAATAAGAAATATTTATCTAATTCTTTTTTTTTAAAAAATAAATTTAATAATATTTGTAATATTAATTTTTTAAATTATAAAAATAATTATATACAAAAAAAATTGAATATTTTTAAAAATTTTAATTTTAAAAATATATTTAATAGAAGAAATATTAAAAATTTTCATATATCAACTAGTTATGATAAAGATAAGGGATTGTTTTTGCAATTGTTATTGCTAGAAAAAAATATTTTTAATACAAATAATGAATTATATTTCAGAATTTTAAAAAATTTTATTGATACAAAAATTAATATTTATTTAATAAAATCATTAACATCATTTAAAGATTTTTTTTTAAAATCAGATGCTTTTATAAATCATTTTAAAGAAAATAATTATTCTAAAAAAAATTATATAAATAAATTATTTGGTTTTTGTTCATTATTATCTTCTCCGATTAAAAATAATAAGAAATTTTCTATGTCTCTTGGTTATCAAAATATAAAACTTTCATATATTTCTCCACATATTAATTTATTTCAGTATTTATCATCAATTTCAAAAAAATTTTCTTTGAAAACAAAAAGAAATACTTTTTTTATTAATGATTTTTTTGTTAAATATATGTTTGATTTTAATAACATAAAAGAAAAAAATTTTTTTAAGAATGGAGTACATGCAAAAATTTTAGGTAAATTATCATTACCTTTGTTTGATAATTTTTATAATAAAATTTTTTTAAAAATTCATCAATATACATCATTTAAAAATTTATTTAATTTAGTTATACATAATGTTTTAGAATTGGGGTTTGGTTCTTCTTTAGGTAAAAATGTTTATCCTTTTTACGAAAATTATAAATTTTCTAAAAAAAATTTAAGAAGTGGTTTTAAAGATAATTCTATTGGTCCTACAGCTATATATTATAAATTAAATTATAATAATATTCAGAATAAAGAAATGTTACGTACATCTAAATTTTATCCTTCTACTGATTATTTAGGCGGAAATGAAATAATACATTTAAATACAGAATTATTATTCCCTAAAGTAAAAGTTTTATATAATTTTTTTAAATGTTTTCAAATTGGATTTTTTTCTGATATTATTAGAATTGTAGATCATCAATGGGATAATAGAATGTTATTATATTCAATTAATAAAAAAATGAACTTCATTAATCCTAATAAACTTTATTTTTCAGTTGGCTCATTTGCTAGACTTATTACTTCTTTAGGACCAATATCAGTAACATTTTCTTTACCTATATGTCCTAATGATTTTTCTGATAGTTGTTTTAAAAAATTTATGTATTGATTTTTTTTAATTTTATTTAAATATTAAATATTTAAAAAATTTATTAAAATTAAATAAAAAGAGTTATTTATGAAAAATATAAAAAAAAAAATAAGCTTAAAAAATATTTTAAAAATTTTACCTCATCGATTTCCATTTTTATTAGTTGATAAAGTATTAGATTTTAAGAAAAATATTTTTTTAAGTACATTAAAAAGTATTTCTGCAAATGATTTTTTTTTTTTAGGACATTTTCCTAAAAAATTTATTTTTCCAGGTGTTTTAATAATTGAATCAATTGCTCAGTCTTGTTGTTTACTTCTTTTTTATATACACAAATCTTTGTCAGTAAAGAATAAAACGTATTGTTTAGCTAGTATCAAAGATACTAGTTTTTTTCGTCCTGTATATCCAGGAGATCAAATGATTATTAAAGTATATTTTAAAAGAAGAATATGTAAGATGTATTTTTTTTATGGAATAGTTTTTGTTAAGAATATAATTATTTGTAAATCAACATTATTATTATCATATTTATAGTATAGGTAATAAAACATAAATTATTTTTAATAATAAAATTTTGTGTAAAAATTAGATAAACATTTTTATAAATTTTTAAAAATATTTTAATATTTTAAAAATATTTATATTTTTTATTAGGATATATATGTATATAACAGATTTTGTTCATATTCGTATACATAGTGATTATTCTATGATTGATGGAATTATAAAACCTAAAAAATTAGTAGAATATGCTAAATTAATGAATATGAAAGTTTTAGGAATTACTGATATTAGTAATTTACACGGTGTTATTAAATTCTATTCTTCAGCATGTAAACTAGGAATAAAACCAATTATTGGAGTAGATATTATTGTTTCATCAAAATTTGAACAGAATGTTTTTAGTAACCTAACTTTGTTAGCAAGAAATAATATTGGTTATAATAATATAATTAAATTATTATCTGAATCATATCAATCTGGATATGATAATAATATTGGTTTAGTAATTAAAATAGACGATTTATTAAAATATAGAAAAGGATTATTAGTTTTATCAGGAGGTATTAAAGGGAATATAGGAAAATGTATTTTCAATAATAAAAAAAAATTATTATATAAATATCTTTTATTTTATAAAAAATATTTTTTAAACAAATTTTATTTAGAAATTTCTCGGTTAGGTTATGAAAAAGAAGAAGAATATATAATATATATAAAATATATTTCTTATAAATTTTCTTTACCTATTGTTGCTACTAATGAAGTTTTATTTCTTAAAAAAAAAGATTTTCAAGTACATAAAATTAAAGTAGCAATATATAAAAAAAAAACTATTTCAGATTCTAATTTTGTGTATAAATATACAGAAAATCAATTTTTAAGAAAAAATGATGAAATGATTAAAATTTTTCATGATTGCCCGGAAGCAATAATAAATAGTTTTGAAATATCAAAACGTTGCAATGTTATTATACCCTCAGGTTCTTATTTTTTACCTTTATTTCCTACTGGTTCAATTAATTTATATGATTTTTTTGTAAAAAAATCTAAAGAAGGTTTAAAAAAACGTTTAAAAACGATTTATTTAAATAAAAATAAAAGAGAAAAAAAAAAAGATATATATTTTTCTCGATTAGAGTATGAATTATTAATTATTAAAAAAATGGGTTTTATAAGTTATTTTTTAATAGTTATGGAATTTATTCAGTGGGCTAAGAAAAATAATATTCCTGTAGGTCCTGGAAGAGGATCAGGTTCTGGTTCATTAGTATCATTTGCTTTAAATATTACAGAAATAGATCCTTTAAAATTTAATTTATTATTTGAAAGATTTTTAAATCCTAATCGCATATCTTTACCAGATTTTGATATTGATTTTTGTATGAATAAAAGAGATTTAGTTATTGATCATGTTTCTAAAAAATATGGTCGTAATTCTGTTGCTCAAATTATTACTTTTGGAACTATGGCAGCTAAAGCGGTGGTAAGAGATGTTGGAAGAGTTTTAGGATATCCATATGGATTAATAAATAAAATTTCAAAATTAATTCCTTTAGATTCTAATATGAATTTAAAAAAAGCTTTTTCTATAAAAAAAGAATTAATTGATTTATATCATCATAATAATGATATTAAAAAATTAATTAATATATCCAAAAAATTAGAAGGTGTTATAAAAAATATAGGAAAACATGCTGGTGGGGTAGTTATCTCTCCTACAAAAATTTCAGATTTTATACCTATAATATGTGATCATTTAGGTAATAATCAAGTTACACAATTTGATAAGAATGATGTAGAATTTGTAGGATTAGTTAAGTTTGATTTTTTAGGTTTAAAAACTTTAACAATGATTGATATGATTATTAAAAGAATTAATAAAAAAGATAAAATAAAAAAAAAGTTTTTTCTTAATAAAATTAGTTTAAAAAATAAAAAAAGTTTTTTACTATTAAAAAAATCTGAAACTACTTCAGTATTTCAATTAGAATCAATAGGAATGAGAAATTTAATTAAGCGTCTAAAACCCGATTCTTTTGAAGACATTGTTTCTCTTGTTGCTTTATATCGACCGGGTCCTTTACAATCTGGTATGGTAGATAACTTTATAAATCGTAAACATGGAAAAGAAAAAATTTCTTATCCAGATTCTAAATGGCAACATAAATGGTTAAAACCTATATTAAAATCAACATATGGAATTATTTTATATCAAGAACAAGTAATGCAAATTGCTCAAATATTATCAAACTTTACTCCTAGTGAAGCAGATATTTTAAGAAGAGCTATGGCTAAAAAAAATCCTAAGGAAATGATGCGACAAAAAAAATTGTTTCAATCCGGTGCTAAAGAAAATTTGATTGATGTAAATTTATCAAAAAAAATTTTTTATTTATTGGAGAAATTTTCTTCTTATGGATTTAATAAATCTCATTCTGTAACATATGCTTTATTAGCATATCAAACTTTATGGTTAAAAGCGAATTATCCATCTGAATTTATGGTATCAGCTATGACTTTAGACATGACAAATACTAATAAAATTGTTAATTTAATTTATGATGCTCGTCGTATGAAATTAAAAATAATTCCACCTAATGTTAATATTAGTAATTATTCATTTTCAATTAATAAATACGGAGATATAATTTATGGTTTAGGTGCAATTAAAGGATTAGGAAAATCTTCAATTGATATAATTATTGAAGAAAGAAAAAAGAAAAACAATGCTTTTTTTAGTTTTTTAGATTTTTGTGTTTGTTTGTTATTAAAAAAGATAACTCGTCATGTTTTTGAAATTTTAATTATGTCAGGAGCTTGTGATTGCTTTAATATATGTAGAGTTGAATTATTTAATAAAATAGAATATTTACTAAAACTTGCAAAACAAAAAATTTCTAATATTCAGTTACAGCAAAATAATTTATTTAATTTTAATAATGATTTTTTTCAAAAAATTTCTATAAAAAATTATAAAAAAGAAAAAAATTTTTATAATTTTGAATTATATAATATTTTTTTAAAGAAATTACAATGGGAAAAAGAAATTTTAGGTTTATATTTAAGTAATCATCCTATTAAAAATTTTTTAAATGAAATAAATTATTATACAAAAGGTATGAAATTAAATGATTATTTATTAGATAATAAAAAAAAAAATGTAATTTTATCAGGAATGATTTTTTCTATAAAAACTATGTTTACAAAAAAAAAAAAAAAATTTTATATAATAACGTTAGATGATTCTTATAGTCGATTAGATGTTTTATATTTTAATAATATGAATATTCAAAAAGATTCTATTTTTTATAAAAAAAATATTATTGTAGTTATTTATGGAATATTATCATTTGATTTTTTTACTAATAGATCGAGAATAATAATTAAAAAAATTCAAAATATTGAACAATTTCGTTTAAAAAAAATTAAATGTATAAAAATTTATATTAAGAATAATTCTAAAAATGATATTAAATTATTTGATTTATTATATGATTTTTTAATTAATAAAACAAATAAAGGAAAAATATCAGTGTTTTTTTTTCTTCCTGCTGATTATTTTATTAAACATAAATTATTTTATTATTCATATAAAATTTTTCCAGATAATGATTTTTTAAATTATTTAAAATTTTTTAAAAAACAAATAATTATTAAATTAAATTTTTTTAAATAGATTTTTTATTTAGTGAATTATATTATTTTATTTTTTATAATTGATATTATTTTGGAGTATAATACTTTTTTTTTAGAGTTTTTTTTTCTTGAATATAATTCTACTTTTTTAGATGTAATTGTATTTTTACTAATTAAAATACCAAATGGTATTCCAATTAAATTCATATCTGCAAACATTTTTCCTAAACTTTCATTTCTGTTATCAAATAAAACATCAATATTTTTATTTATTAATTTTTTATAAAGTTTTTTTGCTATTTTTTTTATTTTTTTGTTTTTATACATATTAATTGGAAGTATAAATACTTGAAAAGGTGCTATACAATTAGGCCAAATAATTCCGTATTTATCATGATTTTGTTCTATAATTGAAGATATTATTCTATTTATTCCGATTCCATAACAACCCATGTTAAGTAATTTTTTTTTGTTTTTTTTATCCTGAATATAAAAATTTGTATTTTTAGAATATTTTTTTTCAATTTGGAAAATATGTCCAATTTCTATACTGTTTTTTTTTATTAGTTTTTTTTCTTTTTGTAGTAAATAATTTTTAAATTTTTTTTTTTTTTCATTAAATTCATTATAATTAAAAGCATAATTAGATTTTTTCAAAAATATAATTTTGTTTTCACCCATTTCAGAAATAGCATGAAATTCATCTGATATTGATCCTCCCATAATTTTTGAATGAGCTTTAACTATTTTAAAATTTAATTTTAATTTTTTAAATATTTTTATATATATATTTTTCATATTTTCATATGTTTTTTTTAATGAATCTTTGTTAATATGAAATGAATATGCATCTTTCATGAGAAATTCTATTGTTCGTATTACACCAAATCTTGGTCGAATTTCATCTCTAAATTTTTTTTGTATTTGATAAAAAGTAATTGGTAATTGTTTATAGGAATGTATTTCTTGTTGACAAATATAATTTATAGCTTCTTCATGCGTAGGACTTAATACATATTTTTTGTTTCTTCGATCAGTTATTTTAATTAATTCTTCTCCATATAATTTTTTTCTTCCGCTTTTTTTCCATAAATTTTCCGGTTGTATGATAGGCATACAAATTTCCATGCATCCATGATTATTTAATATACTAGAAATAATCTTTGTTATTTTCTTAATTATACGATAACCAGTAGGAAGCCAGGTGTATATACCAGATGATAACATTCTAATCATTCCTGATCGAAGCATAAGTTGATGACTAATAGATTCTATATTTTTTGGTTTTTCTTTTAAAGTTGATAATAAATATTTTTTTGTATACATTATTTTTATCCTGAATATTAATAAATTTATAAAATAATTAAGATATTTTCAACATAAATTAATTAATTTTTTTTTTTAATAAAATACTTTTATTTATTAAAAATTTTTATTACATTAAATATATTTAAAATTTTATTTCTAAAATAAAACTTATTCTTTAAATAAAATTAATTATATTTTTTAAATAAAGAATTTAATTTATTAAGTAATTAATTTTATAATTTATATTATAAATATAATATACTGTATTTTATACAAATAAAAATTTTTTATTTTTAAAAATTAAATTTTTTATTTTTTCTTATATATTATTGTTATAATATATATAAGAAATTTTATATTTTTAATAAAATATATATATTTATTATATATAAGATTTATATGTTTTTTAAAATTTATTTAATAATATGGTATATTATATATGAATTATACTTCTCAAGAAAATAAAACTGAAGAAGCAACTCCTAATAAAATTAAAAAATTTAAAAAAAATGGAATTTTTCAAAGTTCACATGATTTAAATTCTTTTTTTATTTTGTTGTTTTTTTTTTCTTTTTTTTATATAAATAAAAAATTTATTTTTTTTTATTTTTTAAAATTATTTATACTAAGTTTTAGTTTTCAAACTAATATAATTAATCAACCGCATTTTTTTTTTGATTCATTTTTTCAAAATATTAAATTTTTACTTATTTTTTTCTTAATTTTATTTATTGGTATTTTTTTTATATTAATAATTTCTCCTGTTTTGATATATAAAGAAATAACAAAAATAAAATTTTTAAATTTTAATTTAAATTTTTTAAATATTTTAAATAATGTAAAAAAAAAAAGTCTATTTGATTTAATTATAGAATTTTTTTTTTCTTTTTTTAAAATTATATTAGTTTTTTTTGTTTCTTTTATTTTTGTAAAGACAATGTATTTTAAAAAAAAATATTTTTACTCTTATTCATTTTTTAGTAATATATTTTTAGGTTACAAGTTTGTTTATAGATTTATATCATTATTATTAATGATTTTCTTAATTATTGCAATTATAGATTCTAGTATTAAATATTTTAAACATTTTAATAATCTTAAAATGACTATTCAAGAAATAAAAGATGAACAAAAAGAATTAGATGGTAATCCTATAATCAAACAAAGAATTAGATTTTTAATGAAACAAACATTACGAAAATCTGTTTTTTCACAAGTAATAAAATCTAATGTAATTATTTATGATTCCGTAAATTTTGCTGTTGCTATTCAATATAATATACATTTAAATTCTACTCCTATAATATCTGCAAAAGGTTCAGGAAAAGTAGCATTACGAATAATAAAAATTGCAGAAGAAAATAATATTCCTATTTTTTTTTCTAATTCTATAGCAAAATATTTATATAATAATTTTTTTATTGGAAATAATATATCAGTAAATTTACATTATTCAATAGCAAAAATTTTGGCATGGGCGTGGAAATTAAAATATTGGAAACAACATGGTGGAATTTATCCAACACAACCTACTATATTTTTTAATAATTCATAATTTATATTTTTGGAGAATAATTCATTGATAAAAAATATATCTCTTTTATTTAATTACTTTAAAAAAATTATTTATAAAAATTTGAATTCTTTATTTTTTCCCTTTTTAATTTTAAGTATTCTCTGTTTACTTATACTTCCCTTACCAACTTTTGTTTTAGATTTATTTTTTACATTTAATATTATTTTTTCTATTATTATTTTAATTGTTTCTATTTTTGTTGTTAAAATTCTTGATTTTTCTTCTTTTCCTACAATTTTATTATTTTCAACTTTATTTCGTTTATCACTAAATATTTCTTCTACACGAATAATTTTATTAAATGGACATACAGGATCTTGTTCTGCGGGGCATGTTATAGAATCATTTGGTTTTTTTTTAATTCGTGGAAATTTTTTTATTGGTATTATTATATTTATAATGCTAGTAATTATAAATTTTTCGGTTATTTCAAATGGTTCTAGTAGAATTGCTGAAGTAGGAGCAAGATTTATTCTTGATGCTATGCCTGGTAAACAAATGGCCATAGATGCAGATTTAAATTCTGGATTAATTTCAGAAAAACAAGCGAAAAAAAGAAGGTTAGAAATTCATAAAGAAGCTGAGTTTTATGGTTCTATGGATGGAGCTAGTAAATTTATTAGAGGAGATGCAATTGCTGGAATTATTATAATGATAGTAAATGTTATAGGAGGATTATTAATTGGTATAGTTCAATATAAAATGTCTTTATTAAAAGCTATAAAGATATATAGTATATTAACTATTGGTGATGGTTTAGTTTCACAAATTCCTTCTTTAATTATATCTATTGCTTCCGGAATAATTTTAACACGATCAAATTCTGATAAAATTAATATTGGTGAAAAAATAATTTATCAAGTTTTTAATAATTCTAAAGTTATTTTCTTTAGTAGTATTATTTTTTGTTTTTTTGGTTTAATTCCAGGTATGCCTAATTTTATTTTTTTGTTTTTTTCTGTTTTATTTTTTATACTGTCATGGTATATAAATTATCGAAAAAATATAAATAAAAATTTTTCTAAAATATTAAAATTTAAAAAAAGAAAAAAAATAGATATATCTTGGAATGATATTGAATTTGAAGATTTATTAAGAATAGAATTGAGTTCTATATTTTTTAAACTATGTTATCAAAAAGAATATAATAATTTAATAAAAAAATTACAATTTTTAAGAAAAAATATTGCTCAAGATTATGGTTTTTTATTACCTGAAATTAATATAATTCATAATTCTAAATTAGATAGAGGACAATATAAAATTTTTATTAAAGGGGTAGAATTATTTAGTGGATTTATTTTTTTTGATAAATTATTAATAATTAATAAAGAAAGAGATTTAATTAATATTTCTGGTATAAAAATAACTGATTCTTTTTTTAGTTTTCCTGTTTTTTGGATTAATCCTGTAATTAAAGATACGCTTTTAAATAAAAAAATTGTTTTTTTAGATTCTAATGTTTTAATTATAAAAAATTTTAATAAAATTATTAGAAATAATTTATATAATTTATTTGGATTTCAAGAAACACAGCAATTATTAGATCGTATATCACAGCATTATCCTAAATTAATTGATTATTTAATACCTAATTTAATGTCAATAATTACTTTTCAGAACATTTTACAAAATCTATTAAAAGATGATATATCAATAAAAGATATAAGAACAATTGTAGAAACTTTAATAAAATATAGTAGTCAATTTAAAAATAATATTGAAGAATTAACGAATATAATTCGAATTGCATTAAAAGAATTTATTACACAAAAATTTTTTTTTAAAAATAAATATATTAATGTTATTGGATTGAGCACTAATTTTGAAAACATATTATTAAAATTTGTTGGTAATAATAAAAATCAAATTGAACCAATTTTTTCAGAAAAATTAATTGAAAAAACTAAATCTGCAATAATTTTACAAAAAAAAAATAATCTTCCTGTTGTTTTATTAGTTAATCCTAAAATAAGAGTTTTACTATCAAATTTTTTTTTAAATTGTAATATTATACTTCCAGTTTTATCTTTTTCAGAGATTTCTGAAAATCGTGTAATTAAAATTACACAATTTATCGATAAGTAAGTTATTTATTTTTACATTTTTGATACTGTTTTTATTCCTAAAAAGTATAAACATTTTTTAATTATTTTAGAAGTTAAAATAGATAATTTAATTCTACTTATTTTGATGTGTTTTTCTTTTGCGTTTAATATAGAACAATTTTCATAAAATTTTGAAAATTTTCCAGAAAGATCGTATAAGTAATTACACATCAAATGTGGTGTTCCTTTTTTTTCTAAAATATGTATTATTTCTTCAAATTGAAAAATAGAAAATATTAATTGTCGTTCAAAACTAGTAAAAATATTTATTTTATATTTATCATTTTGAAATATTGTAGTATTTTTTTTAATTATAGATTTTATTCTTATATATGCATACTGTATATAAGGTGCTGTATTTCCTTCTAAAGATAACATTTTATCCCAATCAAAAATATAATCTAATTTTCTTTTTTTTGATAAATCAAAATATTTAATTGCTCCAATACCGATATTATGAGCAATTTTTTTTAATTCTTTTTTTTTTATTTTTCTATTTTTTTTTTTTATTTTTTCTTTTGCTTTTGTAACTCCTTTATTTAATAATTTAATTAATTTAATTGTGTCTCCATTTCTTGTTTTAAATGGTTTTTTGTTTTTATGTAAAATCATTCCAAATGAATGATGTTCTAATAAAATTTTTTTTGTAAAATATTTAGCTTTTTTTGCTATATTCCAAATTTGTAAAAGATGTTGTTTTTGTCTATTATCAATATAATAAATTATTCGATCTGCTTTTAAAGTTTTACAACGATATTTTAAACAGGCAATATCTGTTGTAGTATATAAAAACGCTCCATCTTTTTTTTGTATAACGACTCCCATTTTTTTTCCTAGTCTGTTTTTAAAATTTTTTAAATAAACAATTACACATCCTTGATAATTTACTGCAATTTTTTTTTTTTTTAAATCAGATATAATACCTGGTAACATAAAGTTATAAAAGCTTTCTCCACGTATATCTTTTTTTTTTAGAGAAACATTTAATTTTTTATAAACTTTATTATTTTTTTTAATTGATTTTTTAACTATTTTTTTCCAAATATATATACATTTTTTATCTTTTTTTTGTAATTTAACAACATTTTTTTTTGTTTTTTTAAAAAAAATTGGATTTTTTTTATAATTTAAATAAGATTTTTTATAGATTTTTTCTATATTTTTAAAAGATATTTTAGATTCTAATTTTAATTGAGTAATTAACATTCCAAATTGAATTCCCCAATCTCCAATATGATTTTGTTTAATAACATTATGACCTAAAAATTTTAATATACGTGCTGTAGTATCACCTAATATAGTTGATCTTAAATGTCCAACATGCATTTCTTTTGCTATATTTGGAGATGAATAGTCAATAATAATTTTTTTTGGTTTTTTAAAAGAAATATTAAAATTTTTTGCAATAAACATATTATTTATATTAGTACATATCCAATTAGAATCTAAAGTAATATTAATAAATCCAGGTTTTGAAATAGATATTTTTTTATATATTTTAGATTTATTCATATAGTATGAAATTTTTTTTGCTAGTTTATAATGATAGTTAGATTTTTTTTTTTTTAATTTTATTATTCCGTTAATTTGATAATCAATATTTTTTTTTTTTATATTTTTTTGAATAATTGGATTAAAATTTTCTGGTAATCCTAATTTTATACAAATTTTTTTTATTTTTTTTTTTAAGAATTTTTGAATATTCATGAATAAACCCATATTTATATTTAATTTTTATATTAAAGATTAATTATAATAATTATTATTTAAAATAATAGAAATATTTTAAAATATAATTTTTTAATTGTTTTTATAAAAAAAATATATGAAATATTTGTTTATAAAAAATATATATTTTATATCTTTTGTATAAATTAATTGTATTAATATATAAATTATATATATAAAATAATGTTTTATTTATATTTAATTTAAAAAATATGTTGACTTTTTTTTAAAAAAATATAATATAGATCTTGTAATAAAAATGTTCTTTAAAAAAATATTTCAGAAAATTTATGCGGGCACATGAAGATTAAATATTCAGATGTAAATTATTCATTATTAATTTTAATTAAAAAAAAATTAGTTTTGTAATAAATAGTTATACTTAACTGAAGAGTTTGATCATGGCTCAGATTGAACGCTGGCGGCAAGCCTAACACATGCAAGTCGTGCGGCAACGGAAAAATATTTATATTTTTGCCGGCGAGCGGCGAACGGGTGAGTAATATCTGGGGATCTACCTAAGAGAGGGGGATAACTATTGGAAACGATAGCTAATACCGCATAATGTTGAGAAACTAAAGTAGGGGATTCCTTTTGGAACCTTGCACTTTTAGATGAACCCAGACGAGATTAGCTTGATGGTAAGGTAAAGGCTTACCATGGCAACGATCTCTAGCTGGTCTGAGAGGATGGCCAGCCACACTGGAACTGAGACACGGTCCAGACTCCTACGGGAGGCAGCAGTGGGGAATATTGCACAATGGGCGCAAGCCTGATGCAGCTATGCCGCGTGTATGAAGAAGGCCTTAGGGTTGTAAAGTACTTTCGTCAGGAAAGAAGGTAATAATGCTAATATCATTGTTAATTGACGTTACCTGAAAAAGAAGCACCGGCTAACTCCGTGCCAGCAGCCGCGGTAATACGGGGGGTGCGAGCGTTAATCGGAATTACTGGGCGTAAAGAGCGCGTAGGTGGTTATTTAAGTCAGATGTGAAATCCCTGGGCTTAACCTAGGAACTGCATTTGAAACTAAATAACTAGAGTTTCGTAGAGGGAGGTAGAATTCTAGGTGTAGCGGTGAAATGCGTAGATATCTGGAGGAATACCAGTGGCGAAAGCGACCTCCTGGACGATAACTGACACTGAGGTGCGAAAGCGTGGGGAGCAAACAGGATTAGATACCCTGGTAGTCCATGCTGTAAACGATGTCGACTTGGAGGTTGTATCCATAGAGAAATGGCTTCCGAAGTTAACGCATTAAGTCGACCGCCTGGGGAGTACGGTCGCAAGGCTAAAACTCAAATGAATTGACGGGGGCCCGCACAAGCGGTGGAGCATGTGGTTTAATTCGATGCAACGCGAAAAACCTTACCTGGTCTTGACATCCATAGAATTTTATAGAAATATTAAAGTGCCTTCGGGAACTATGAGACAGGTGCTGCATGGCTGTCGTCAGCTCGTGTTGTGAAATGTTGGGTTAAGTCCCGCAACGAGCGCAACCCTTATCTTTTGTTACCATCGGTTCGGCCGGGGACTCAAGGGAGACTGCCGGTTATAAACCGGAGGAAGGTGGGGACGACGTCAAGTCATCATGGCCCTTACGACCAGGGCTACACACGTGCTACAATGGTATATACAAAGAGAAGCAATTCTGCGAAGATAAGCAAACCTCATAAAGTATATCGTAGTCCGGACTGGAGTCTGCAACTCGACTCCACGAAGTCGGAATCGCTAGTAATCGTGGATCAGAATGCCACGGTGAATACGTTCCCGGGCCTTGTACACACCGCCCGTCACACCATGGGAGTGAGTTGCAAAAGAAGCAGGTTTCCTAACCTGATGTTTAGGAGGGCACCTACCACTTTGTGGTTCATAACTGGGGTGAAGTCGTAACAAGGTAACCGTAGGGGAACCTGCGGTTGGATCACCTCCTTAAAATTTAAATATTTAGTTGGATTGTGCCCGCATAAATTTTTTGATTTATAAAAAACAGGCTTGTAGCTCAGCCGGTTAGAGCACACCCCTGATAAGGGTGAGGTCGGTGGTTCAAATCCACTCAGGCCTATATGCACTATAAAGGGGCTATAGCTCAGCTGGGAGAGCGCCTGCTTTGCACGCAGGAGGTCAGCGGTTCAATCCCGCTTAGCTCCAATGTTTTTTAGTTTTTTGTCTTAGTATATTAAGCATTACGTTAATTTTTATAATTTATTTAACATATATATTTTATATAATAAAAATATGATTAAAAAAAATCTTAGACAAGTATTTCTAGATATAGAAACTACTGGTATGAATAAGTATGGTTGTATATATTTAAATCATAAAATTATAGAAATAGGGATTATAGAAACAATTAATAGAAAATATACTGGTAGATATATACATTATTATTTATACCCTCAACGATCAATTGAATCATCAGCATATAAAATTCATGGAATATCTGAAAGTTTTTTATCAAATAAACCAACTTTTAAAGATATATATAAAGAAATTTTTAATTTTATTAAAAATTCTGAAATTATTGTTCATAATTCTAATTTTGATATTAGTTTTTTAGATTATGAATTTTTTTTATTAAATATTGGTATTAATAAAATTAAAACTTTTTCTACTATTACAGATACTTTATTTATTGCTAGAAAATTATTTCCTGGAAAAAAAAATAATTTAGATGCATTATGTGCTCGTTATAAAATAACTAATATAAATAGAAATTTTCATAGTGCTTTATTAGATGCAAAAATATTAATGAAATTATATATGTATATGACTAGTATACAAAAGGAAATAAATTTCAGTAGAAACTACATTAAAAAAATTAAAATACCAAAAAATTTTTTTAAATATTATAAAAAACCATTAAAAATTATTTTTGCAACTAAAAAAGAAAATCAAACTCATCTAGAGTATATGAAAAAAATTATAAAATAATTATATATAAAGTATATATTTTAAAAACTATTTTATTCTTAGTTCATTTATATAAATATATTATTTATATTTAATTATTTTAAATAGAAGGTGTGGTAGTTCAGTTGGTTAGAATACCGGCCTGTCACGCCGGGGGGTCGCGGGTTCGAATCCCGTCCACACCGTAAATTTTTCTATATATAGAATATTTACTTTTTCTAAATGTATTTTATTTTTTTAATAAAAATTATATATAAAAATATAATTATAAGTATTTTTATTTAAAATAATTTATTTATATATTAGTGCTATTTTCTTTAAAATATACTTTTGGAAATATAATTATGAATAATACTGATAATATCAATTCTATATCTTCAGATAAAAAAAAAAATATAATTAATAAAAATATTATTTTAGAAAAAAAAATTTTATTAGAAAAAAAAACAGAATTACAAAATTTAGAAGAATATATTAATAAAAAAAAAAATATATATGAAAAAAATATATATAAATTAAAAAAAAGATTACAAAAAAAAATAGATAATACCTATAATTTTTTTTTAGAAAAACATTTTTTATCATTATTACCTATCATTGATAGTATTGATTCTTCAATTAATTTATTAGATAATTCGAATAATAATTATTCAGATATATATACACAATTAAAAGAAATCAATAAAAATTTTATTTCTATCTTTCATAAATATAAAATTTCTGTAATTAATTCTATTAATGTAATTTTTAATCCAGATGTTCATCAGGCTATATCAATTGATTTTTCTGGAAAATATAAAAATAATTTTGTATCTTCAATTATTCAAAAAGGTTATTTATTAAATAATAGATTGTTACGACCAGCTTTAGTTTCAGTATCTAAAATATATCAATAAATCATATTTAAAAATTTATTTTTAAAAACTATATTTTGTTTTTTATTTTATTTAAGGGAAAAATTTTGAATATTTCTAAAAAAAAAAAACTTTTTTAAATAAGAAAGTTAAATATAATTTTTATATAAAAAAAAAATTTATTTCTGGTATAGAATTACAAGGATGGGAAGTAAAATCAATTCGAGCAGGACATGTTCAAATTAGTGATGGACATGTAATTATAAAAAATAATGAAGTTTATTTAACTAATGTACAGTTTCAACCATTAATCTATACTTCAGATTTAAAATTTTGTTTGTCAAATCGTGTTAGAAAATTGTTATTAAAAAAAAAAGAAATTTTTTTTTTAAAAATGTATAGTATTAAAAAAGGATATACTATTGTCCCAATAAAATTGTTTTGGATTAAATCTTGGTGTAAAATAAAAATAGCATTAGTTAAAGGAAAATCAAAAATGGATAAACGTCAAGATAAAAGAAATAATTCTTGGAAAATAGAAAGAGATACAATTTTTAAAAGAATATTAATTAAATAAATTAAATTAAATAGTATTATATGTACTTATTAGGATTATATTAATATGCTATCTATAGATAATTATTGGATGAAATATGCTTTAAAACAAGCATATTTAGGAAAAAAAAATGGTGAAGTTCCTATAGGTTCATTATTAATTAAAAACAATAATCTTATTAGTTCAGCATGGAATTCTTGTATTAATTTATTTGATGCTAGTGCTCATGCAGAAATATTAGTTATTAGAAATGGAGGAAAAATACTTAAAAATTATCGATTAAAAAATACAATTTTATATGTTACTCATGAACCATGTTTTATGTGTTCCGAAGCTATTATTAATGCTAGAATTAATAAAGTTGTATATGGTTCTTATAGTTTTAAAAAAAACTGTTTTTCTTATTATATAAATTTTTTATATATTAATAATATTAAGCATCATATAAAAGAAATAAAATCAGGTATCCTATTATATGAATGCTCAAATTTATTAAAAAATTTTTTTAGAAGAAAAAGATATACATAAGAAAATTTTTTTGTATTATTTTTCTAAAATAGCTATTGCATATGTATGTTTATTTGAATCTGTTACACTCAAAAAAATTTTTTTAACTTGTGATTTTTTAAATATTTTTTTTATATATCCTAATGTTGTTAATTGTATTTTTTTTTTTTTATTGTAAAAAATTTCACAGTTATTTAAGAAATTATTTTTAAATATACTTATTCCTATTGCTTTTGCTATAGCTTCTTTAATTGAAAATCTTATAGCTAAAAATTTTTCTTTTTTATGTGTATAAGAATATTCAATTAATTCCTTTTTTGATAAAATTTTTTTAGGGATTTTGATTCCATAATTAATAATTAATTTTTTAAATCTAAAAATATTAATAACATCAATTCCAATTCCTATAATTGCCATTTTCTTCCTTTTTAAATTTATTTTTTTTAATTTTAATTTTTATTTTTAATAATGTTTTTTTTTTAAATGTTTTTTCTATTTTTTTTATTGAATAAAGTATACATTTTTGAATTTTTTCTCCATGTTTTCCGATAATAATTTTTTTATGTCTTTTATTATTAACAATAATTATACAAAAAATAATATATTTATTTTTAATATTCTTATTTAAGATAACATCTGATATTATAAATGAATATACTAATTCTTTATATAATAAATGCATTAAAGTTTTTCTAATTATTTCTGTAATCAAAAATTTTTCTTTATAAATAGTTTTTTTTGTAGAGATATATTTATGATTAGCTATAGGTAATTTTTTTTTAATATTAGTTAATAAAATATCTAAAAATTTCTTTTTTTTCGCTGAAATTAAAATAATTTCACTATTAGGCGCGAATTTACTTATTTTTAATATAAAAGGTAATAATTTTTTTTTTTCAGTAATTAAATCAATTTTATTAATTACAATAATATATTTTTTTTTTTTTTTTTGAATAAAATTAAGTATTTTAATTTCTATATTTTTCCAAATAAAGTTTGTAATTAAAAAAATTATTATATCTGATTCATTAATTAAATTAAATGTATCACGTATTTTTTTTTTTTCGATAATATTATGATATTTATCTTGTAATCCTGGAGAATCAAAAATTTCAAATTGAAACAATTTATATGTATAAATTCCTATAATATGTTTCTGAGTAGTATTTGGTTTACGTGATATAATTGATATATTAGACTTAATTAATTTATTTAATAATGTAGATTTTCCAACATTAGTCCTTCCGACTATGATAATTTTTCCAAAAAAAGTTTTTTTTTGCATTATTTTTATTCTACCTCTAATCTAATTAATGCATTTTGTGCTGCATCTTGTTCTGCTTTTCTTCTACTTGCACCTATTCCAATTAATAATTCTGATAATCCATCAATTTTACAATAAATAGTAAAAATTTGATTATGAGCTTCTCCATATATTTGTCCAATACTATATATTGGTAAAGAAAAATGTTTTGATTGTAGATATTCTTGTAATCTAGTTTTTGGATCTTTTTTTGTTCCTGTTGGATTCATTTTTTTGAAACGATTTTTATACCAATATAAAATTATTCTTTCTACAGTATAAATATTACTGTCTAAAAATATACTTGCTATTATTGCTTCTATAGCATTAGCTAATATAGATTCACGTTTAAAACCACCACTTTTTTTTTCTCCTTGCCCTAATTGTAAATATTTTCCTAAAGAAAATTCAGTAGCAATCTCAGCCAGTGTATTACCTCTAACTAATGTAGCTCTCATTCTACTCATTCCACCTTCATTCATTTTAGGAAAATGATGATATAATGCTTTAGCAATAATAAAACTAAGAATTGAATCTCCTAAAAATTCCAATCGTTCATTATGTTGAGAGCTTGCACTTCTATGTGTTAATGCATGTTTTAATAATGTTATATTTGTAAATGTATAACCGATAAATTTTTGTAATTTTTTCATCACTATTGGATTCATTTTATATTAATTAAAAATTAAAATTATTAATACATTTTTTATATAAAATATTTTAAATCAATAATTTGCTAAATATAATATTTTTATTTTATTTTTTTTGAAATTCTATAAAAACGTATTTTTTTAAACCAATTTTTACTTTTATAATTAATACTTAACCATATATATTTTACTTTACCTAAAATATTTTTTTTAGATATTAATCCCCAAAATCTACTATCTAAACTATAATCTCTATTATCTCCTAGAACAAAATATTTATTTTTTGGAATTTTCCATATCCAATTTTCTTTATTATTATATTTTTTACTAAAAAGATGTAAACAATTTTTTATGCCGGTTGAAATTACAATATTATGAATGTTATTTTGAATTTTTTCTATATATATTTTTTTTATTGGTGATAAATATACATTTTTATTTGTTTTAAATTTCCTTTTTTTATTAATTAATTTATTAATTTTGATTTTATTTTTTATGATTTTAAAAATGTTTTTTTTTTCTCTTGTATGTTTGTTTTTTTTTATAATATATAATTTTTTATTGTATGGATTATATATAATTACTTCTCCAGGTAAACCTATAATACGTTTAACAAAATTTAATTTATTGTTTTTTGGATATTTAAAAACAATAATATCATTTCTTTCAGGTTTAAATTTTTTAAAAAAAATATTATTAATGAAATTGTTATTATAGAAAAATTTTTGTACTAATATAAAATCTCCTGTTAATAATGTTGGATTCATTGAATTAGAAGAGATTATAAATGATTCATAAACAAAAAATCGAATAAAAATAATTATAAGTATAATATAAAAACTTTTATTTTTTTTTTTCTTCTTTACTTCATTTTTTTTTTTTTTTATAAAATTTATAATTAATAAAAATATTATTATTAATGATAATAATAATAATATTTTTCTTATTATAATTTTCATTATATTATTCCTAATATTGATTAATTTATTTTTAATATTGTAAAAAAAACTTCTTGAGGGATTTTAATATTTCCAATTATCTTCATTCTTTTTTTTCCTTTTTTTTGTTTTTGTAATAATTTTTTTTTTCGGCTAATATCACCTCCGTAACATTTAGATAATACATTTTTTCTTAATTGTGTAATATTTACTCTAGAAATAATATTATTTTCAATAGCTGCTTGAATAGGAACATGAAATTGATGTCTTGGTATTATTTTTTTTATTTTTTCAATAATCCTTTTAGCTATTTTTTGAGAATCATTTTTATGACATATATATGAAAGTGCATCAATTTTTGTAAAATTAATTAAAATATCAATTTTTACTAAATTACTTGTTTTAAATCCAATAAAATAATAATCTAACGAAGCATATCCACTAGATATAGATTTTAATTTATCAAAAAAATTTGAAATTACTTCAGATAACGGAATTTCATATATTAAAATAGTTTTTTTTTCATGATATATTAAATTTTTTTGTATACCTCTTTTTTTAATACATAACTTTATAATTTCTCCAATATATTTATTTGGAGTTAAAATATTACAACGTGCTATGGGTTCTTTAATTTTTTTAATTAAATTATTTTTTGGAAATTTTGTTGGATTATTAAAATAAATTTTTTTTTTGTTTTTTTTTAAAACAACTTCATAAACAACGGTAGGTGATGTTAAGATTATTTCTATATTATATTCTCTTTCTAAACGAGATTGAATAATCTCCATATGTAATGTTCCTAGAAATCCACATCGAAAACCAAATCCTAAAGCTTGTGAATTTTCTGGTTCATAAAATAAAGAAGAATCATTTAATTGAAGTTTATTTAAAGCATTTTTAAAATTATTATATTGATTGTTTTTTAATGGAAATAAACCCGCATAAATTTTAGGTGTAATTTTTTTAAAATGAGATAATTTTTTTTTTGAAGAATTAATAAACGTAGTAATTGTTTCACCTACTGATATTGAATAAATGTTTTTGATTCCACATATTACCCAACCTACTTCTTCGCAATATAATTTTTTTTTTTTGATTTTTTTAGGTGTAAATATTCCTAGTTGTTCAACTATATATATATTTTTTTTTCCTATTATTTTTATCTTATCTTTTATTTTTATTAATCCGTTTTTAATTCTTATTAATAATACTACACCTGAATATTTATCAAACCAAGAATCTATAACTAATGCTTGTAAAGAATTATTAATATCACCTGTAGGCGAAGGTATAACCTGAATTATTTTTTCTAATAATTCAGTTATTCCCTTACCTGTTTTTGCAGAACATAAGGCAATATTTTTTGTTGATATACCTATGATTTTTTTAATATCTCTACATACTTTTTCTGGTTGAGAATTTGGTAAATCAATTTTATTTAAAACAGGTAAAATGGATAATTTCATTTTTATAGCACTATGGCAATTTGCAACTGTTTGAGCTTGTACCCCTTTAACTGAATCAATTACTAATAAAGCACCTTCACATGCTGATAAAGATCGTGATACTTCATATGCAAAATTTACGTGTCCAGGAGTGTCAATAAAATTTAAACTATATTTTTTTCCTTTTTTAGAAATATATGAAATTGTTACACTTTGAGCTTTAATTGTAATTCCACGTTCCTTTTCTAAATCCATAGTATCTAATACTTGTTCTGACATTTCTCTTTCAGATAAACCTCCACATTTTTGTATTAATCGATCAGATAAAGTAGATTTTCCATGATCTATGTGTGCAATAATAGAAAAATTTCTTATATGTTTCATTGTGTAATTTTTTCACCATTTAATTTAATTTTAATTTAAAAAAAATTTTTTTTATAAAAAATAAATATTTTTAATATTAATATTAATATATTAATTAAGAATTTTAATATTAATATTTTTGTTATTTTAATATGAAATTTATATTTTATACATATATTTTTGATATTTATCAAATATAAAATTTTTTTTTTATTTTTGTATATAAAATATTTTATTTTAAATAATAAATTATTTTTTAGTAAAAATTCATTTTTATAAAATATATTTTTTATTTATACTAATAATAATTATAAATATTTTTAAAAAATGGTAAAAATAATGAAAAAAAAAAAAATTATTGTAGCAATGTCCGGAGGAGTAGATTCTTCTGTATCTGCTTGGTTATTATTAAAGCAAGGATATCAAGTAGAAGGTTTATTTATGAAAAATTGGGATGAAGATGATTCTAATGATTATTGTTCATCAAAAATTGATTTTAATGATGTAAAAAAAGTATGTAAAACATTAAATATACCTTTACATACAATTAATTTTTCTGAAGAATATTGGGAAAATGTATTTTTAAATTTTCTTAAAGAACATAAAAAGGGAAATACTCCAAATCCAGATATTTTATGTAATAAAATAATTAAATTTAATATATGTTTAAAATTCTCATTAAAATATTTAAAATCTGATTATTTTGCTACTGGACATTATGCTAAAATTAAAAAAACAAAAAAAAATTTTTATTTATATAGAGCACATGATAAAAAAAAAGATCAAAGTTATTTTTTATATACTTTAAAATCTAAAATTTTATCTAAAATAATTTTTCCATTAGCTTATTTTAAAAAAAAAAAAATTAGAAAAATAGCAAAAAAAATAAAATTATCTGTTTATAAAAAAAAAGATTCTACAGGAATTTGTTTTATTCAACCTAAAAAGTTCAATTCTTTTTTAAAACAATATATTCCTCAAAAAATTGGAAAAATTTTAACTATGTCTAAAGAATTTTTAGGATTACATTTAGGTTATGAATTTTATACTATTGGTCAAAGAAAAGGATTAAATATTGGAGGAAAAAAAAAAAAAAAAAATGCTTATCCTTGGTATGTAGTAAAAAAAGATATTTATTTAAATATTATTTTTGTAGTACAAGGATTAAGAAATCCTTATTTATTATCTTATGGATTTTTAACAAAAAAAATTCATTATATAAATGATAATATTTTTTATTTTAAAAAAAAATGTGTTGTACAAATAAAATACAGACAAGAACCAATTATTTGTGAATTTTTTAAGATTTCTAAGAAAAATAATTATATAAAAGTAATTTTTAAAAAACCTATTTTATATGTTACTCCGGGTCAATCTGCAGTTTTTTATTTAAAAAATAAATGTTTAGGAGGATCAATCATAAAAAAAAATATACCTTATTTACCATAAGATTTTTATATTATATAATAACAAAATATATTTTTAATATTTTTAAATAAAAATTTAGTTTAATTTAAAAGACTATTTTTAACATTTATTAAATTTAAATACACTAATTATTATTATAAAATAATTATAAATTTAATATTTTTTAAAATTTTTTATTTATATTAGAAATATTTTTTTAGTTTTAATATATTATTTTTTTAAAAAAATAATATTTTATAGGTTAATTTGTTTATGGCTTTTTTAAAAAAAAAAAAAATTTTAATTTTTGGTATAAAAAATCATTTTTCTATTGCCTGGGGAATAGCACTAGCAATGTATAAACAAAATGCTAAATTAGCATTTGTATATCACAGTAAAAAATCAAAAAAAAATATTAAAATTTTAGCAAAAAAAGTAAAATCTAAAATTATTTTATATTGTGATATTAATTCAGACGATTCAATACAAACATTATTTAAAATTTTATTTAAAAAATGGGGTATGTTTGATGGAATTGTACATTCAATAGCAAATATTTCTAAAATTCAATTAACTAATGATTATATTAAAGTAATTAATCGTTTAGATTTTTTATATGCTCATGAAGTTAATTCTTTTAGTTTAGTAGCAATTATAAAAGCTTCTAAAAATATTTTAAATAAAAATTCTTCTATTTTAACTTTATCATATATAGGTGCTATAAAATATATCCCTTATTATAATATTATGGGTATTCCTAAAGCATCGTTAGAATCTAATGTACGATATTTAGCAGTTTCTTTAGGAAAGAAAAATATTAAGATCAATGCTATTTCTTCTGGTCCTATTAAAACAGTATCATCATATGGTATCAAAAATTTTAGCAAAATTTTTGATATTTCTAAAAATAATTCTTTATTTAATAAAAATGTTACTATTAAAGAAATTGGAAATGTAGCAGCATTTTTGTGCTCAAATTTATCACTTGGAATTACAGGACAAGTAATATATGTAGATTATGGGTTAAATATTATTTAAATAATATTTAATACATTTCATATATATTAAATAAGTAATAAATATATTACTATGATAATTATTATTATTAATTATAATTATATTTTTTTATATTTTTAAAAAAACTAATAAAAATATATTTTTATATATAAATATTTTATATATCATTTTTTTCTAAAAGTAAAAAATTATTTTTCTTTAAAAATCATACTAAAATTAGGTTATCATATTATGTTTTATAATAATCCTTTACTTATAAAATTAAAAAATAAATTATATAAAAAAAAAAAAATAGAAGGAATAGTTAAAAGTACTACAAAAGGATTTGGATTTTTAGAAGTCGATTCTAAAAAAACATATTTTATTCCTTCAAAAAATATGAAGAAAGTTATTCATGGAGACCGTATTATAGGTCTAATTAAATTAGAAAATAACAAAGAAATAGTATATCCAAAAATATTAATTGAACCCTTTTTAAAAAAATTTATTGGATCAATATTAAAAAAAAATAATATTATATATATACAAGCAAATTATCCGTATATTAAAGATTTAATTTTTTATCGATATAAAACATCAGTTTTCAGATCTTGGAAAAATGGAGATTGGGTAATAGCAGAATTAGATACACATAGTTTACGAGATAATAATCATTTTAGTATTAATATACTAAAATTTATTTCTGAAAAAAATGATCCATTAACTCCATGGAATGTAATTTTATCAAAATATAATTTAGAAAAAAAATCTCCAAAAATTAATTTTAATTATATATTAAATAATAATAATTTAAAAGATAAACGAATAGATTTAACATATTTAGATTTTATTACTATTGATAATAGTAATACGCAAGATATTGATGATGCTCTTTTTGTAAAGAAAACAAAAAAAAATAAATTAACATTAATTGTTGCTATCGCAGATCCAACTGAATATATATTAATTAATACTAAAGTTGACGATATAGCAAAAAAAAGAGTTTTTACAAATTATTTACCTGGCTTTAATATATCTATGTTACCTAAAGAATTTTCTGAAGATCTTTGTTCATTAAAACCACATGTAAAGCGACCTGTATTAGCATGTAAGATAATCATTGATAATGAAGGAAAAATTTTAATGAAAAAAACAAAATTTTTTTTAGCATGGATTGAATCAAAAGGTAAATTATCGTATCAAAATGTATCAAATTGGTTAGAAAAATTAGGAAATTGGCAACCAGATAACAAAAAAATTAAAAAACAAATTTTATTACTATATAAAATGTATAAAATTAGAAATATGTGGAGAAAAAAAAATGCATTAATATTTCCAGATAATATTGAATATAAATTTCATTTATCAAAAACATGGGAAATTTTAAATATTTCAGTAGAAAAAAGAAGTATTGCACATAAAATTGTTGAAGAGTCTATGATTTCAGCTAATATTTGTGCTGCTAGTTTCTTAAAAAAAAAATTAGGTTTTGGATTATATAATTCACATTCTGGTTTTGATACTTTTAACGCAAAAAATGCTATTAATTTTTTAAAAAAATATAATATTATTTTTACTTTAGAAGAAATTATGACATTATCTGGATTTTGTAAATTAAAACGAAAATTAAATAAATTATCTAATAAATATATTAATTATAGAATTCAAAAATTTCAGTCTTTTGGAGAAATAAGTTTAATACCTAAACCACATTTTTCTCTTGGACTTCCATATTATGCTACTTGGACATCTCCAATTAGAAAATATAGTGATATGATTAATCATAGATTAATTAAATCTATAATTATAGGAAAAAAAAAAATTTCTCCTCCTGATACAAATATTATTCCTCAAATAATACATCGTAAATATAAAATTCGTATGGCTTTAAAAGAAATAGAGGAATGGTTATATTTTAAATACTATAATAAAAAAAAAAGTGACAAAAAAAAATATCAAGCTAATATTATTGATATTTCTAAAGGAGGAATTAAAGCTCGTTTATTGAAAACTGGTGCTTATATTTTTATTCCAGTTACTTATATTCATAAAATTCGTCATGAATTAAATCTTAATTCTGAAAAAGGAATAATATATATAAAAAATAAGATTTATTATAAAGTATCTGATATTATTATAGTATCTTTGTTAAAGATAAATAATGGTAATAAAAAAATTATAGCAACTATGATAAATTAACATTTTATTAAAAATTTTTTATCTAATTAAATATTAAATTTAATAAATAATTATTTTTATTAATTTATTCAATAAATATATAAATTTTTAAAATGAATATTATAATTCGAAATTTAGGTATATGTAACTGGTTAGGTATAGAAGAAAAAATGATAAAATTTACTAAGAATAGAAGCTTTAATACTTCTGATGAATTATGGTGTTTAGAACATTATCCAGTTTTTACTTATGGAGTATTAGAAAAAAAAAAATATGCACCATTTATACATAAAATACCAGTATTTAAATCAAATAGAGGAGGAAAAATTACATTTCATGGACCAGGACAATTAATTATTTATTTATTAATTGATTTGCGAAGAAAAAAAATTAAATTTTATGAATTAGTAAATAGAATAGAAATATTAATTATACATATATTAAAAATTTTAAAAATATCATCCTATACAAAAAAAAAACATCCTGGAATTTATGTTAAAAAAAAAAAAATTTGTTCGTTAGGTTTTCGAATAATTAATGGTTGTTCACTACATGGTATTTCTTTAAATGTAAATATGGACTTAAAACCATTTAATTTTATTTCTCCTTGTGGAAATAAAAAAATAAAGATGACTCAAATCAAAAATTTTAAAAAAAATATCACAATAAAAAATGTTCAAGAAATTTTTATAAAAAATTTTTATATTTTATTTAATTATTAAATTATAAAAACAATTATATATTTAAAAAATATATAATTAATTTTAATAATAAAATATAAATTAGAGAAAAATTATAATGTTAAAAGAAAAAAAAGATAAAGAAAAAAATATATACATGATACCAAAAATTTTAAAATCTAGTAAATCGAAATCAATTTTAAAAAAACCAAAATGGTTAAAAATTAAACTTCCTTCTAATTTAAAAAAAATTAACAAGATAAAAAAAATATTAAAAAAAAATTTTTTACATTCTGTCTGTGAGGAAGCCAATTGTCCAAATTTGCCTGAATGTTTTAATAATGGTACAGCAACATTTATGATTTTAGGATCTATATGTACTCGTAAATGTCCTTTTTGCGCTGTTACTAAAGGAAGGGCTCAAAAAATAGATAAAAATGAACCAAAAAAAATACTTGATATTGTTATTAAATTAAAATTAACATATGTTGTTTTAACATCAGTAGCAAGAGATGATTTAAAAGATGGCGGAGCTAAACATTTTTCTAAGTGTATTTATGAAATTCGTAAAAAAAAAAATATAAAAGTAGAAATTTTAGTTCCAGATTTTAGAGGAAAAGAAAAAATAGCATTAAAAATATTTAATAAATTTCCTCCAGATATATTTAATCATAATATTGAAAATGTTCCTAGACTTTATTCTTTAATTAGACCTGGAGCAGATTATATTAAATCTTTAAATTTATTATATCAATTTAAAAAAATTTGCCCGAATATACCAACAAAATCCGGTTTAATGTTGGGTTTAGGTGAAAAAAAAAAAGAAATTATATCAGTGTTAAAAGATTTAAAATCTGTAGGTGTATCAATTGTTACTATCGGTCAATATTTGCAACCAAGTAAAAATCATTTATTAGTTCAAAAATATATTACACCTAAAGAATTTAAAAATTTTGAATATATAGCTTTATCTTTAGGATTTTCTAAAGTTTTCTGTGGTCCTCTTGTTCGTTCTTCTTATCACGCTGATAGACAATATTTATCTTTTTAAAATTTTTATTAAAAAAAACATATTGATATAAACAAAAAATATATAAGAACACCAAAAAATATTATTAATTTTTTGTTGGTGTTTTATGTATTTTAATTATTTTTATTTAAAAACAAAATTCTCTAAACAAAGAGAAAATATTTTTTTAGAAAAAATTATTTTATAAAAAAGATATAAATTATCTTGTTCAAATAAATTTTTATTTATAAAAAATCTTTTAATAAGCATGTTCAAAATATTTTTTTGTTTAATATTTATTGAATTATTCATGTTACTTGTAACATTTGCTGTTGATTTTTTTTCTAATTTAGACCAGATAACACAATAATTTTTAATATTTGCTAATTGAGCAGCTTTTTTAATTGCATGATCCAAATCTCCTATTTCATCTACTAATCCTATTTTTTGAGCTTGATAACCTGTCCAGACTCTTCCTTGTGAAATACTATGTGTTTTTTTATATGATAATTTTCGAGATTGTGCTACTATTGTAATAAATTTTTTATATTCTCTAATAATATTATCACCAATACTTTTTTTACTTTGTTCAGATAATTCATGAAAAATACTGAAATCTTCATAATATTTTGTTTTTATTTGATATTGTTTAATTCCTATAGTTGATAATATTTTTTCAATTGTAGGTATTACAGCAAATATTCCAATAGATCCAGTTAATGTAGTATCATGAGCAATTATATAATCTCCTGCTGTTGATATCCAATATCCTCCAGAGGCACATACATCACCCATAGAAATAATCAATGGTTTATTACATTTATGTAATTCTAATAATTTTTTTCTTATAATTTCTGAATATTTAACAGTTCCACCTGGACTATTTATACGTAATATTACAGCTTTAACGCTAGAATCATTTTTTGCTTCATCAATTTCATTTAATAAATTTTCAATATTTAAATTAGCGGATCTCTTACAATTATTTTCAATAATTCCATTAGAAATTATAACTTTGATTTTATTCGAATTTAAAGTTATTTTCTTTTTATTAATATAATAATTATTTATATTAATAAAATTATAATTATAATTTTTATCTTTATTTTTAAAAAAATTATTTAAATATTTTTTAATACTATTTTTTTTAAGAATTTTATCTACTAAATTGTGATATAAGGCATATTTTGTATAATTATTATTTTTTTTTTTAAAAAATTTTGTAAAAATATTAGGATTAGGACATATTTCTGTTAGAACAGTATTTCTATTACTAGCAATTTTTTGTAAATATTTTTTCCATTTAAAACGAATGATTAATTGATCAATTTTCTTATTTATTTTAGAAGGAGAATTTCTTAAAACAGATTCTACAGCATTTTTATATTTTCCGATTCTAAAAACATGTAAATGAATTTTTAATGTATCTATAATTTTTTTCAAAAATATTTTGGTATTTGCAATACCATTAATATGTACAGAACCATCGGGTAATAAAAAAATTTTATTTGAAAAACTAGCTAAATAATATCCGCTTTGTGAATAATTTTTACCTATTGATATAATTGGTTTGTTGGATTGTTTAAATTCATATAATTTTTTTCCAAAATATTCTAATATAACTTGATTACTAGTAAATGAATCTGAAAAATTTAATTGTATTCCTTTTATTTTAGGGTCTTCTTTAGCCTGTTCAATTTTTTTAGTAATTTCATAAACAGAAGAATTATTACTCCAATTAAAAAAATTTAAAAAATAATTATGATGTTTATATAAAGATATATTTCTAATTGGTTCTTCTTTGAGAGTCTGATTTAAATCAATAACTAGAATTCCTGATTTATTGTTTTTTGAAAAAAATATATTTTTTTTTTTAATTTCATATATTAAAAGAACAAAAATACTTAAAAATAATAATATAAAAATATTTAAAAATATTTTTTTTATTAAATTATATGTTATTGATATAAATTTAAATATTTTTAATATTATTAAAAAAAAAATTTTCATATTGATATTAACCCTTTTTAATTTGCTTTTTATAATATTTATTAATTTTTTTTATAAAAAATTTTATAAATATTTTATTATATTTTAATATTAAAATTATATTTTTATTAATTTTTATTAATTAATACATTTTTAATATTTATTGAATAATATTTCATAATTATTAAATATTTTTTTTATTTTAATTTTGATTTTTTATTTTTAATAGAAAACATTCTTGGTTTGCCATATTTGTCAATAGCAACATAAATAAATGTTGCTGTTGTAGAACAGTATGAAATTCCAAATAATTTTGAATGTATTTTTTTAATCCAAATTTCTATTTTTGTTGTAATAGAAGTATTTCCTATTTTTTTACATTTAGCATAACAAAAAACTAAATCTCCAGCAGAAATAGGTTTTAAAAAATTTATATTTTTAACACATACTGTCGATACTCTTCCTTTTGAAATTTCTTTAGCTAAAATTCCTCCTGCAATATCCATTTTTGACATAATCCATCCTCCGAAAATATTTCCATTTATATTTTTATGTAACGGCATTGCAATAGTTTTTAACATTAAATTTTTATTACTTACCATATCTGTATCTTGATTTTTTGACATTTTTATTCACTAATTTGGTCATAAAAATATTTTTTAAATATTTTAATTTATAAATAAATCTTATATAAAAAATATTTATTTAAATTCATTTATATTTTATTTTACAAAATATTATTTATTTTTACAAACATATAAAATCTAAATAAACATATAATTAAAAAAGAAAAAATTATATTATTACATATATTTAAAAATATAATATTTTTATATATTGAAAATATAAGTATTTTTTTAAAAAAAATCATAATTAAATATTTTAGTATAAACCATATTAAAATAATTGGAATAATAATTAATTTATATTTTTTAATTATTAATATACTATCTTTAAATGCAATAAAAATATTTTTTTTTTCTGTTAAAAAAATTATAGGAGTAAAAGAAAACAAAATATATGATAATATTTCAGAAATTTTAAAGTTATAAAAATTATTTTTTATTGAAAAAAATTGAAAAAAAATTATTAAAAATAAAAATAATAAAATTTGTAAAATTTTAGTAAGAATAATATATAAATTTTTTTTTATGGAAAATGAAATAGATTGTATTAAATAAATAGTAAATATATATAAAAAAAAAATAGAAATTAAAAAACTAATTATTTTTATACTTTTTATGTAAAAAATAATATTTTTTTGATTATTATTCATACTGTTAATTATATTTAAATAAGATAATTTTTTAAAATAATTAATATTATATAAAATTAATAATTTTTTTTTTTTTATGTTAAAAAAAATTAATATGATGAAATTTATTAATGTACTAAAAATAGATAGTAATAAAATATTTATTTTATTATTTTTTAAAAATCTATAGGCATCATAAATTATAGTATATATTTCAAAAATCATGTATTTCCCTTATATAAATTTTTAATTTTTACTTTAAATTAATTATTAATTATTTTTTATGAAATATTATTAAATATTATTATTAATAAATTTTTTAGCATCAAAAAATTTATAAAATTTATAATATATTTTTATTTAATATATAAAAATTTAATAATTTTATTTTAAAATTAGTATTTAAAATAGCTTATTACAAGAAATATTTATTTTTAAAAAATATTATTTTTTATAAAATTAAGATATTATAATAATTTTTATTATAAAAAACATCTATATATTATATATTTTATTAATAAATTTTAAATTTCTGTTATTTATGATATATTTTTTATTATTTGAAAAATTTTTTAATATCTATTATGATATAATTTTTATTTATATAAATAATAAAAATAAGAAATAGGTATTTAATATGGCAGAGAAAATTCAAAAAATATTATCAAATTGTGGTGTAGATTCACGTCGTAATATTGAAAAACATATTTTAAATAAATCATTAAAAATAAATGGAAAAATTGTACATATAGGGGAAAGATTTTTAAAAAAAAATATTAAATCGATATTTTTAAAAAAAAAAAAATTTTTATAAAAAATGAAAAAACAAAAATACTTATATATCATAAGCCAGTTGGAGAAATATGTACTAAAAAAGATCAATATAATAGAATTACAGTTTTTAAAAAATTACCAAAATTATTTTTTTCAAAATGGATTAGTATTGGTAGATTAGATATTAATACATCAGGTTTATTATTATTTACTAATTTTGGAGAATTAGCACATAGATTAATGCATCCTAGTTATAGAATAAAAAGAGAATATCTTGTTTGTGTTCTTGGAAAAATTTTAAAAAAAAAAATACTTTTACTAAAAAAAGGAATTTTGATTAATAATTCTATTTCTAAATTTCACGAAATTATTTTTTTAAAAAAAAAAAAAAAAAATCAATGGTTTAAGGTATCTTTGTTTCAAGGAAAAAATAGAGAAGTTCGTTTATTATGGAATGCTATTAATATCAAAGTTAATCGATTAATTCGAATTAAATTTGGAATAATAACATTACCTAAATTTTTGAAATCTGGTTGTTTTTTTGAATTATCTTATCAAAAAACAAAAAATATATTAAGTTTAGTAAATTTATAAATAAAAAATTTTTAAAATTTCTATAAAAATAATTTTTTTTTTATTTACTAATTTAATAAAATCAATTAATAAAATTACTATTATTATTAATTTTTATAAAACAATTTTTTTTTATAAATTTTGCTTAAAAAACGTGTTTTTTTTAATATAAATTTTAATATATTTGAATAACCTACACATATAGTTTTATTTTTAATATAATTATGTCCACCTAAAATATCTGTTATAAGAGCTCCAGATTCTTTTATCTGTAATTCCCCGAAAAAAAAATTTGATTTTTTTTCATTAAAACTAACATATGCATTAATTTTTCCAGAAGATAAATATGCTAAATCTAATATTGAACAACCAGATTGTCTTATTGAAATTTTTTCCTTTAATAATTGTTGCATTAATGAAATATATAAATTGATATTTTTTTCATGTTTATTTTTATAATACAATGTTATAATTGTATTATAAATATTTTTATTATATTTGTAACATCTAGTTCTAAAACCATTTAATTGAGCTCCTTGACCTTTAATTGCAGTAAATAAATCATTTTTTATTGGATCATAAATAACTGATATATATGTTTGATTTTTTTCTTGTATAATAATAGATAAACAAAAATGAGGAATTTTTTGAATAAAATTTTTTTTTCCATTTAATGTATTAATTATCCAAATATTTTTGTTTGTTTGGATTTTTTCTTTAGAATCTATATTTAAAATATAATGTCTAGGGTATGATTGTTTAATCAAATTATTTATAATAGAAAAAGTTTTTCTTTTTATTCTTTTAATATACTTAAAATTTTTTTTTTTTTCTATATCACAAGAAATATTTTTTAAATCATAATTTTGTGCAATAATTTTTCCACCTGCTCTAATAGCTCTAATAGCAATATTTAATATAGGATTCATATAAAAATACTCTCTTGTTATGTTAATATTTACTGTTATAAGATAATTTTTATAAATAAAAGTTTACCTTTATTTTAAAAGATAAATTTTATATCTATTTTTATAAAACTATTTCTAAAGATAATTATATATATTGGAAATAAATATGTGTAAAAAAAATATTTTATCAAATATTAAAAAAAAAAAAATTAATTTATTAAATTTTAATTTAAAAAAAATGATAAATTTTTTTATAAAAATAGGAGAAAAAAAATTTCGAGCTATTCAAATCACTGATTGGATTTACAAAAAACAAAATATAAAATTTGATCAAATGAGTAATTTAAATTTTTTTTTAAAAAAAAAATTAAATAATATAGCTGTTATTAAAATTCCAAAATGTATAAAAAAAATAAAATCGATAGATGGCACTATTAAATGGAAATTTTTATGTAATAAAGAATTTATTGAAACTATATATATTCCAGAAAAAAAACGTGCTACTTTGTGTATTTCTTCACAAGTAGGATGTCAATTAAAATGTAATTTTTGCGCTACTGGTCAATTAGGATATAAAAGAAATTTATTGGTTTCAGAAATTATTGGTCAAATTTGGTATGTTATAAATAAAATAAAAAAATATAATAGCAAAAAAAAAAATTTTCCTCCTATTAAAAATATTGTTATGATGGGTATGGGAGAACCGTTATTAAATTTAAAAAATATAATAATAGCAATAGATATTATATTAGGAAATTATGGTTTTAATTTTTCTAAAAATAAAGTAACTTTATCGACTTCTGGTATTGTTCCCGCTATTAATAAAATAGCTGGAAAAATTGATATTTCTTTAGCAGTTTCTTTACATGCATCTAATAATACTATACGTAATAAAATTATGCCAATAAATAAAATTTATAATATTCAATTATTATTAGAATCTATAAAAAATTATTTAAAAAAATCTTCTGCAAATAAAGGAATAGTAACTATAGAATATGTTATGTTATCAAAAATTAATGATTTTCAACATCATGCAATTGAATTATCAAATTTATTAAAAAATATACCATGTAAAATTAATTTAATTCCATGGAATCCTATTAAAAATTCTTCTTATATTTGTAGTAGTAGTAAAAATATTATAAATTTTGCTAATTTTTTAAGAAAAAAAGGTTTTATTGTGATTATTAGAAAAAATAGAGGTTCTGATATTCAAGCAGCATGTGGGCAATTAATAGCTTAATATTATTTTAAATAAGTAATATTTATTTATAAATATTAAGTACACAAATAATAATAGTATTAATATAGGAAATTATAAAATATGAATGTGTCATATCGATCAATTCGCGGAATGCACGATCTTTTTTTTTTAGATACTTACGAATTAAATCGAATAGAAGTAATAATTAAAAATATAGTACATTCCTATGCATTTTCAGAAATTAGATTACCAATAGTTGAAGAAACAAGATTATTTACTAAAGCTATTGGAAATGATACTGATATTATTAATAAAGAAATGTATAATTTTTATGATAAAAAAAAAAAAAAAATTTCTTTACGACCAGAAGGAACAGTAGGTTGTATTCGTGCATGTATACAAAATAACATTTTTTATCAATCTCAAATTCAAAAATTTTGGTATCACGGTCCCATGTTTCGTTATGAACGACCTCAAAAAGGACGTTTTAGACAATTTCATCAATTTGGAATAGAATTATTCGGCTCAAAAAATATAATTTCTGATTATGAACTTATTATATTAACAATAAATATTTGGAAAAAATTAAATATATTAAAATATTTAACTTTAGAAATAAATTCAATTGGTTCTATAGAAGATAGAGTAAAATACTCTTTGGATTTAAATAGTTTTTTAAAAAAAAATATACATAAAATAAAAAAAAATAAAAAAAAAATATTATTAAATAATTCTATTAGATTATTAGATAATAAGGATATTTATATAAAAAAACTATTAAAATCTGCTCCAATATTAAAAAATTATTTAAATTTACAATCATGTATTCGTTTTAAAAAACTATGTAATTTATTACATTATTTTAAAATAAAATTTATTATAAATAAAAAACTAGTTAGAGGATTAGATTATTATAATGATACAGTATTTGAATGGAAATCTAATCTTTTAGGATCAAAAAATACTATTTGTGCAGGCGGTCGTTATGATCATTTAGTAAAATTTTTAGGAGGAAAAGACAATCCAGCAATTGGTGTAGCTATAGGAATGGATAGATTATTACTTTTAATAAAATCTATTTATTTAAATAAATATAATTTTTTTCTTATAGATGTTAATATTATTTTTTTAGAATCAATATATTTAAAATTAGCTATAAAAATATCAGAAGAATTGCGTGTTCTTTGGCCTGTTTTAAAAATTAATACATGTTTAAATATTATTAAAAAAAAAAATTTTTTTAAATATTCTAAAACATCAAAATCAAAATATTTATTAATTTTATCATCTACATTTTTAAAAAATAATAAAATTCATTTAATAAATATTTCAAAAAAAGAAAAAAAAACAATAAATTTTACTAGAATTTTTCAAAATCCGTGTATTTTTAATCATTAATTATGATATATAGTTATTTTTATATTTTTAAAAATTTTAATATTATTAAATAAATATATATTAAATAATATAAATTTATTATCATTTTTAAAATAAATATAAGAAAATTCTTATGATAAACACAAATTTAAAAAATTATGATCCAAAAATTTGGAAACTAATTATAAAAGAAAAAAAAAGGCAAGAATCATATATTAATTTAATTGCATCAGAAAATTATGTTAGTTCTTCTATTCTTGAAGCTCAGGGATCATGTTTAACAAATAAGTATGCTGAGGGATATATTGGAAATCGTTTCTATAACGGATGTAATATCATTGATAAAATTGAAAAAATTGCAATTAAAAGAGCTAAAAAATTATTTAATGTTGAATATGTAAACGTTCAACCTCATTCAGGATCACAAGCTAATTTTTCGGTATTTAATGCTTTATTAAAACCTAATGATATAATTTTAGGAATGAACTTAAATCATGGAGGACATTTAACTCATGGATCAACAGTAAATTTTTCAGGAAAACTATATAAATCATTTTCTTACGGAGTAAATAAATGTGGTGAAATTGATTATGACGCATTAAAATATTTATCACATTTGCATCGTCCTAAAATGATTATTGGAGGATTCTCTGCTTATTCAGGAATTTGTGATTGGAAATATATGAGAAAAATAGCAGATGAAATTAATGCATATTTTTTTGTTGATATTTCACATATTGTAGGTTTAATTGTTGCAGGTATTTATCCTAATCCATTAAAATATGCACATGTTGTAAGTACTACAACACATAAAACTTTAGGAGGTCCAAGAGGGGGTTTAATTATTTCAAATTGTGGTAATAAAAAAATTTATTCTAAATTAGATTCATCAGTATTTCCTGGAAGCCAAGGTGGACCTTTAATGCATGTTATTGCTGCTAAAGCAATTTCTTTTAAAGAAGCTTTAGAACCAAAATTTTTTTTATTACAAAAAAATATTTTATTTTTTTCTAAAAAAATGGTTAAAATATTTTTAAAAAGAAATTTTTCTGTTATTTCTGGAAAAACTAATAATCATTTATTTTTAATCGATTTGTCTGAAAAAAAAATTTCGGGTAAAGAGGCTAGTAATATTTTAGCTTTAGCACGAATTATAGTAAATAAAAATACCATTCCTAATGATTCTCAAAGTCCGTATATTACTTCAGGTATTCGTATTGGTACTCCTGCTATAGTTAAACGAGGCATAAGTATTAAGTATGTTATTAAAATTACTAATTGGATTTGTGATATCTTAAATGAACCTAATAATTTAATAAAAATAAAAAAAATTAGTAAAAAGATAAAAAAAATTTGTTATAAATATCCCATATATAACAAGATTTAAAAATTTAAATATTTAATTTATATTAAAAATTTTTATTCATATAAATATAAATTTTATATATATATTATACTATAAAAAATTTTATTTATATTTTTTATTTAAAATAAATAATTATGTTACATGGTTTTTGTAACATAATTATTGTTATTTTAATTTAAAATTTTTTATAAAAAACATTATTCTATTAAAATCCATAATGGATTTTTTCCGATTAATTGTTTTTTTTTAAATATTAAATATCCATTTTTAATTGCATAAATTGTCATAGAATTTGATAATTCTCCTAAAACTATTAAGATTTTTCCATCTTTACTAATATTAAATGATCGTGGTTGTATTTCCGTTTTATAAGATTTTATGTAAGATAGATGTCCAGTATTTTTATTAATAATAAAGAATGTAATAATATTATTAGATCGATCGCAAGCATATAAATATTTTTCGTTAGGATGTATATGAATTTCAGAAGACCAGGGAATATTTGTATATTTTTTTGGTATTAAGGAAATTGATTGTTGTAGAATGAGTAAATATGAAGAATTATTAATATTCCATACATCAATTGTTCCATTTAATTCATTAATAGAATATAAATAATTTTTAATAGGATGAAATATAATATGTCTAGGACCGCTATTCTTAGTAGTATAAATAATATTTTTTAAAAATAAATATATTTTATTTTTTATATTTTTAATTTTATATATATAGATTTTATCTTCTTTTAATGCAGTAATATAAATTAATTTATATTTATAAAATATTTTAATAGAATGACATCCTATAATTTTTTTAAAAATATAAATTTTTTTTTTAATTAATCCATTTTTATTTAAAATAAATACAATAAATCCATTTCCATGATAAGAAGCACAAAATAATATTTTTTTTTTTTTATATAATGTAATATAATTTGGTGTATTAAATATATTTATTTCATTTTTTTTTTTAAAAATATTATTATTAGATAATTTATATGTAATTATTTTATTTGGATTTTTTATCCCTATATATAATAATTTTTTATTTTTATTAAATTTTAAGGGTTGTGGTGTACCTTTTACTGAAATAATTTGTTTTTTTAATAAAGAATAATTTTTTTTTAAAATCCAATACTCTACTTCTTTACTATTAGAACATGAAATAAGAATTTTTTTTTTCATATCTACCTTAATTAAAAATATTTTATTTGATAAATAATATTAAAAATTAATAGTTAAAATTATTTATTTTTATTAATAATTTTTTTTAAAAAATTTTTAATCCAATATAATAACTCTTTGTCATTTGAAAATTTTTTATAATAATATATTTTATATTTTAATATTTTCCAATAAAAAAGATTTCTAATGATTTTTTTATATAACCATTGTATATTTAAAATATTTTTTTTTGAAAAAATTAAACATATTTTTTTAATATGAAAAAAAATTTTTTTAATACCAATTTTTTTAGAAAGAATTTTTATTTGTGTTAATAAAAATAAATTTTTTGTATATTTTGGTAATTTTCCAAATATATTAAACATTGCATGTTTTATTTTTTTTAGTTTTTTGTTTTTCTTAACAGATGATATTTTTTTATAATACATTAATCTTATATTAATATCTTTAATATAGTTATTTGGTAGTATTGCAGATACATTTAATTGAATATCAATATTTTGATTAAAATTTTTTATTTCATTAATTGTTTGTAAATTTTTTTTTTGCTTTATTTTTAAAATTGATTCTTTAAGAAATTTTTTATATAGTTTAAAACCAATTGTTTTAATATGACCGCTTTGATTTGTTCCTAATAATTCACCAACTCCTCTTATTTCTAGATCATGTTTTGATAATATTAAACCAGATCCTAAATCTGTATAATTTTTTATTATATTTAATCGTTTTTTTGCTTTTTTATTAATTTTATTTAAATTTGGTATTAAAAAAAATGCATATGCTTGTCTTTTAGAACGACCTATTCTACCACGTAATTGATGTAATTGTGATAATCCAAATTTATCAGCATTTTCTATAATCATAGTATTAACATTACTAATATTTATTTCAGTATCTATAATTGTAGTACAGATTAAAATATCAAATTTTTTATTAAAAAAATCATACATAATTTTATATAAATCTTTACTATTCATTTTTCCATGACTAATTTCAATACGAGCTTCTGGGATTAAATATAATAAATATTTTTTTTTTTCTTCTATATTTTTAACTCTATTAAATAAATAATATACTTGTCCTTTTCTTTTTAATTCTCTTAATATTACTTTTCGTATAATTTTAGGATGAAAATTTTTGATAAATGTTTTTATTTTTAAACGTTTTTTTGGCGGAGTAGATATAATAGATAAATCTTTGATTCCAAGAATAGACATATTTAATGTTCTAGGAATCGGTGTAGCTGTTAAAGTAAGTATATCAATATTAATATATAATTTTTTTATTTTTTCTTTATGAAATACACCAAAACGATGTTCTTCATCAATAATTAATAATCCTAAATTTTTCCAAATTAAATATTTTGATAAAATTTTATGTGTACCAATAAGAATATTTATTTTTCCATTTTTGATTTTTTTTTTAATTATTTTTTCTTTTTTACTTGATGTAAAACGTGAATATACATTAATTTTATACTTATACTCAGAAAATCGATTTTTAAATGTATTATAATGTTGTTGAGCTAATAAAGTCGTTGGAACAAGAATAGCAACTTGTTTTTTATTATCTAAAGCTATAAAAGTAGCTCTCATAGCTATTTCAGTTTTTCCAAATCCTACATCTCCACATAATAAACGATCCATAGGAACTGATTTTTTCATATCTTGTATAATTTCTTTTATAGAGTTTTTTTGATCAAGTGTTATATGATACAAACACTTATTACAAAAATTTTTGTATTTCAAAATATTTTTTTTAAAGGAAAATCCTTTTCTACAATATCGATGTGCTTTAATATCAATTAATTCAACAGCTGCATCATAAATTTTTTTTTTTACTTTTTTACATGTTTCTAACCATGTTTTAGTTCCTAAAGTATTTAAAGATATTTTTGAAGTATTTGAAGTTTTATAAATATTTATTAAATTAAGAGATGTAATAGGTACGTAAAGTTTAACTTTATTTGCATACATGATTACAAAATAATCTGTTAATTTTCCTTTATTTTTTAATGTACATAAATCAATATATCTACCAATGCCGTATTGAGTATGAATTACAAGTTGATTTTTTTGAAATGTTTTTTTTTTTGTGTTTTTTTTTTTCATTAAAAAAATTTATTCCGATTCATTATATATAATAAATATATAGTTGATATAAAAAGATATTATTATTTTTACTTAAAAAGAACAATATTCTTATTTTTATTTGTATAAAATTAAATTAGTTTATATTTTTATTAGATAATTCTATAATATTAAAATTTAATTAAATATTTATATTTTTAAAAAATAAATAATTTATATTAAAAAATTATAATATATAATTATTATTGAGAATAATTCTTTAATCATTTAAAATATACTAAATTTTTTAAAAAAGTATTTTATAAATATCTAAATTTATTTTTTTATTAAAAATAAATTATTTATTTAAAAATTAAATAATTAATAAAAATAAATAAAAATTAAAATTTTAACATTATTATATACATAACATATTAAATATTTTTAATATACTGTAATTTTTGGTAAATAACATATATGAAAATTAGAATTGCCATAAATGGTTTTGGTCGTATAGGTCGAATGATTTTTAGAATAGCTCAAAATAGACCAAATATTCGAATTGTAGCTATTAATGATTTATTAGAATCTAAATATATAGCATATATGTTAAAATATGATTCAACACATGGTTTATTTTCAAAATCTGTACAAGAAAAAGATGGAAACATAGTAGTAAATAATAAAAAAGTTTATATTTTTTCAGAAAGAAAACCTGAAAATATAGACTGGAAATTACATAAAATTGATATAGTAATTGAATCTACTGGAATATTTTTAACAAGTCAATCTGCTTCAAAACATATAGACGCAGGAGCTAAAAAAGTTATATTAACAGGACCTTCAAAAGATGATACTCCAATGTTTGTTAGAGGAGTAAATTTTAGTCAATATAATAATCAAAAAATAATTTCTAATGCGTCATGTACTACTAATTGTTTAGCACCTTTAGCAAAAGTATTACATGATGAATTTGAAATTATTGAAGGATTGATGACTACTGTACACGCAACAACAGCTACTCAAAAAACAGTAGATGGAGTTTCATTAAAAGATTGGAGAGGTGGTAGAGGTTCATTACAAAATATTATTCCCGCTTCTACTGGAGCAGCTCAAGCTGTAGGAAAAATTTTACCAGAATTAAATAAAAAAATTACAGGTATTGCATTTAGAGTTCCAGTTGCTAATGTATCAGTAGTAGATTTTACTGTAAAATTAAATAAAAAAACAACTTATAAAAATATATGTTCAGTTATTAAATCAGCATCTGAAACATATATGAAAGATGTAATCGGATATACAAATGATGATGTAGTTTCTAGTGATTTTAACGGTTCTTCTTTAACATCTATATTTGATGAAAAAGCTGGATTATCACTAAATAAAAACTTTGTAAAATTAGTATCTTGGTATGATAATGAAATTGGATATTCAAATAAAGTTTTAGATTTAGCAGAATGGATAGCATTAAAATAATTGACAATTAATTTTAATAATAAATATTAAATTTATATATTATGACAGTATTCAAGATAATTTATTTTGATACTGTCAAGTATCAATATTTTTATATAAATAAAAATATTTATTTTTATTATTTTAAAAACTAATGATTATTACTTATGTAAAAAATTATTTTTTAAAATATTATTAATTTCTTGAATTACTAATTGTAACCATTTTTTAATTCTTTTATTAGTTAGTTTTGATTGATTATCTTCATCAATTGGTAATCCAAAAAAATATGATTTATTTTTTTGTGCTTTAGAGTATTCATATTTATAATTTTTTGTAGACCATTTTCCTACTAATTTTGCATTTTTTTTTTTTAAAATATCATACATAATTCCAATAGAATCACAAAAATATTCAGAATAATCTTTTTGATCTCCACAACCAAATAAAGCAATAATTTTATTTTTTAAATCTATTTTTTTTAAAATAGATAAAGAATCTGGCCAATCACATTGTAATTCTCCATAATACCATGTAGGTATACCAAAAAATAAAATATTAAATTTTTTAATTTTTTTTAAAGAAGAATCTGAAATATCGAATATTTTAGAATTATTTTTTCCCAATTGTTTATGTATTTTATAAGCAATTTTTTCTGTGTTTCCTGTATCACTTCCGTAAAAAATACCTATTTTTTTCATTTTAAACCTATTAAATTTTAAAAAATTTATCAATAAATAATTAATATTACTTTTAAAATATTAAAATATTTATTATTATTTTATAATAAATTATTCTAATACATAGAAATATATTAAAAAACAATAAAAATATTTTGTTTATATATTTTTTGTATTATATTATAATATAATTTTTATTGTATAATTTTTATTTTTATAAAAATTTTTTAAAGATTAAATTAATTAAAATAAAATTTATTTTTAATTAAATTTTATTTAATAAAAATTTTACAAAAATAAAAATATTTTTATAAATATAAATATATATTAAGGTTATAATATAAAATATGAATAATTTTTTTCTTGAAAAAATAATTAATAAAAAATTAAATTGTAATAAATATACAAATGATTATTTACCTAATGGTCTTCAAATAGAAGGAAAATCTGAAATAAATGTTATTATTTTAGGTGTAACAGCTAATGAAAACCTTTTAAATATAGCTATAAAAAAAAAAGCTGATGCAGTTATCGTACATCATGGATATTTTTGGAATAATGAAGAAAAAAAAGTTCTAGGAATGAAAAGAAATAGATTAAAGAAAATATTAACAAATAATATAAATTTATATTGTTGGCATTTACCTTTGGATATACATAAAAAATTAGGTAATAATGTTCAATTAGGAAAATTATTAAATATTTCAATTAAAAAATATATATCTCCATATATTATTCAAGGTTATTTTAAAAAAAAATATACAAGTACTGAATTAATTTATTTTATAGAAAAAAAATTAAATAGATCTCCTTTCCATTATGGACCTACAGGATCAAAATATATTCAAAATGTTTCATGGTGTACCGGAAGAGGACAAATTTTTTTAATAAAGTTGTTAATTTAAATATTGATGCATATTTTACAGGAGAAATTTCTGAAGAAACAATACATATTGCTGAAGAAAATAATAAACATTTTTTTTCTTTAGGACATCATGCTACAGAAAAATTTGGTATACAAAAATTAGGAAAATGGTTATTAAAGAAAGATAAAAATTTAAAAATAAAATTTATAGATATTAATAATCCTATTTAAAAATAAAATATTTTATCATTTAAAATTTTTTATAAAAATAATCAATATAAAAAAATGAAAAATAAAAAAAAAATTCTTTTATCAAAAAATGGATGGTTATATTCAAATAATCAATTATATTTAGAAAATATTTATAAAAAATTCTTGTTAAATTCTAAAAAAATAGATAAATCTTGGATATATATTTTTAACAAAATATTTAAAAAAAAAAATAATAATTTAAATCAAATAAACTCTGTAAATATAAAAATAAATAATGATTTTATAGAGAAAAAAAAAAATAACAATCAAAAATTTTTAAAACAAAAATTTTTAATTTTTATTAATTCATATAGAAAATATGGACATTTTATATCACAATTAAATCCACTAAAATTAAGAAAAAAAAAAAATAGTATTCCAGAATTATTATATTCTTATCATAATATTAAAAAAGAAGAATTAAATTTATTGATAAAATCTGATTTTTTATTTTTTAAGAAGAATATTAATTCTTTTCAAGATATATATTTATTTTTTAAAAAAAAATATTGTGGTTATATTGGTTTTGAATATATGCATATAAGTAATACAAAAGAAAAATTATGGTTACAAAAAAATATTGAATCTAAAAAATTTGAAAAATTATTTTCTAAAAGAAAAAAAAAAAATATATTAAAGAATTTAATTAAATCTACTGTTTATGAAAATTTTATTAATAAAAAATTTCCAGGAACTAAACGTTTTTCACTAGAAGGATGTGATTCTTTACTTCCTATGATAAAAGAAATTATTAATTTTTGTTTAAATAAAAAAATTACTAAAATATTTTTAGGAATGGCTCATAGAGGAAGACTTAATGTAATGCATAATATATTAAAACATAATACATTAAATATGTTTTTAAATATTCAAGATAAATTATGTCATTCACATAGAACCGGGGATGTAAAATACCATATAGGATTAAAAAAAAAAATTTTTGTAAATAATCAAGAAGTTGAAATTAATTTGTTAAATAATCCTTCTCATTTAGAAATTATTACTCCAGTTGTAATTGGTTGTTGTAAATTTTTTATAGAAAATAAAAAAACAATAATTTCACCATTACCTGTCATTATACATGGTGATGCTGCTTTTACTGGACAAGGAGTTATACAAGAAACTCTAAATATGTCACAAGTACCTGCATATAATGTTTTTGGTAGTATACATATTGTTATAAATAATAAAATTGCTTTTACTACTTCTAAAAAAAAATATTTACGTACTAGTAAATATTGTACTGATATTGCTAAAATGATTGATTCTCCTGTTTTTCATGTTAATGCTGATAAACCTGAATCAGTAATTTCCGTAATTAATATTGCATTAAAATTTAGATATAAATTTAAAAAAGATGTTTTTATAGATTTAGTTGGTTATAGAAGATTAGGTCATAATGAAGTAGATGATCCTAAAATTACACAACCTATAATGTATTCTTTAATAAAAAAACATAAGCCAATATGTATACTATATTCTAAAAAAATTAATAAATCAAAAAAAAATGCAAAAAATCAATATAAAAAATTTTATAAATATTATTTTAAAAAACTTAATATACTCTTAAAAAATAAAAATTTATACTCAAATAATTCAAATTTATTTCATAACAAAAATATTAAAAACAAAAATTTATTGAAAAGAAAAATTATTTATAAAAAATTTAAAAAAAAAATATATCAATTATTTAATGTACCAAAAAATTTTGTTTTACATTATCAAGTTAAAAAAATTTTTTTAAATCGTATTAAAATGATAAAAAATAAAATTATGTTAGATTGGGGATTAGCTGAAAATTTAGCATATGCCGTTTTAATGTACAAAGGTATTACATGTCGATTAACAGGGGAAGATGTGAGAAGAGGAACATTTTCACATAGACATGCAAGTGTAATTTGTCAAAAAACCAATAAAACAATTATACCATTTAAAAATGTTGATAAATTTATTGGATCATTTCATATTTGGGATTCTGTATTATCTGAAGAATCTGTTTTAGCATTTGAATATGGTTATTCAATTGTATCAAGTAATTTACTAAATATTTGGGAGGCTCAATTTGGTGATTTTTCTAACGGAGCACAAATTGTTATTGATCAATTTATTACTTCTGGTTTACAAAAATGGGGTGTTTCTTCATCACTAGTTATAATGCTTCCTCATGGTTATGAAGGTCAAGGACCTGAACATTCTTCAGGACGATTAGAAAGATATTTACAATTATGTGCACAGAAAAATATTCAAATTTGTATTCCTACAACAGCATCACAAATATATCATTTATTATTAAAACAAGGTCAAAAATTTTTAAAAACACCATTAATAATATTTACTCCAAAATCATTATTACGACATCCTTTAACATTCATTTCAATTAAAAAATTATTTATTGAAAAATTTCATAAAATATTATTATTTAAAAAAAAAAATATTTCATTAGATTTAATTAGTCGTGTTATTTTTTGTAATGGTAAAATTTATTATGAATTATTAGATTTTTATGAAAAAAATAATATCATTAATTCAATAATTATACGTATTGAACAATTATATCCTTTTCCTTTTTATAAAATTAATAAAATTTTAAATAAATATATTAATATTAAATATTTTATATGGTCTCAAGAGGAGCCAGAGAATCAAGGTAGTTGGAAACATATTTATTTCTATTTTAAAAAATATATTTTTAACAATAATGAAAAAAAAAAATTACAATATGTTGGTCGATCAAAATTAGCTTCTACAGCTGAAGGAAACTTTGAAAATCATCAAAAAAAACAAAAAAAAATTATTAAATTATCTTTTACATATAAATCATTTTATAAAAAGTAAAAATTATGGAAAAAAAAACTAAAATATTAGCTCCCAATTTACCTGAATCAGTAAATCATGCAATTATGTTAAAATGGAATAAAAAAATAGGAGATTATGTAAAAGAAGATGAAATAATTGCTGAAATTGAAACTGATAAAATTATACTTGAAATTTCATCTCCTAAAAATGGTATATTAATTTCACAGAATATATTAGTTGGAGAAAAAATAAAATCTCAATCTGTTATAGGTTTTATTAATAATAAAAATATTAAAAAAGAAAAAAAAATTAAAAATAATAAAAAAACAAAAAAAAAAAATGTTCATAGTGAAAATTCATTATTTTTGTTTACACCAAAAATGCGTAGGTTAATACTAAATTATAATATAGATATATCAAAAATAAAAGGAATTGATGTACATGGAAAAATTAATATAAATAATTTTATTATTAAAAATAAAAAAAATAGCAAAAAGAAAAAAAAAGATAAACTAATTAATATACATAAAAAAAATAATAAACGAATTTTTCGAAAAATTGCTATGAGTCCGTTACGAAAAACGATTTCAAAAAGATTATTATATACAGTAAAAAATACAGCTATGTTAACAACATTTAATGAAGTTAATATGCAGCCAATTATATCAATTAGAAACAAATATAAAGATATTTTTGAAAATAAATATAAATCAAAATTGGGATTTATGTCGTTTTATGTAAAATCTGTTACACAAGCATTAAAAAAATTTCCAGAAATAAATGCTTCAATTGAAAAAAAAAATATTATATATCATGATTATTATGATATTAATATTGCTATATCTACTCCAAGAGGATTAATAACTCCAATTTTAAAAAATACAGATAATTTATCTATATATGAAATTGAAAAAAAAATTAAATCTTTTGTTTTATTAGGTGAACAAGGAAAATTAAAATTTGAAGATTTAGAAGCTGGAACTTTTACTATTACAAATGGAGGAGTTTTTGGATCTTTAATGTCTACTCCTATTATTAATCCTCCTCAAGTAGCTATTTTAGGTATGCATCATATTAAAAAAAGACCTATTGTAGTTAATAAAAAAATAAAAATTTTACCTATGATGTATCTTGCATTGTCATATGATCACCAATTAATTGATGGAAAACAAGCAATACAATTTTTGAATTATATTAAAGATATTTTAGAAGATATTTCACGTTTTATACTTGAAATATAAATTTTTATATAAAAATTATATATTAATTGAAAAAAATTTTTACTAAATATTAAAATATGTATAATATATTTTTATTGCATATTAAAATATACAATAATAAAATATATAAATTATACAAATCAAATATTTATTTTTTTTGATTAATTGAAATTGAAATAAAAAAATATATAAATATATAAATTATTAATATTAATAAATAATAATTCTTTATATAAATTAATACTTAATTTTATATAAAAAATATATTTTTATAATCAATAATATTTTTATTAAAAATCAGGAAAAAAAAATGAAAAAAAAAAAAATAATATTAATGAGACATGGTGAAAGTAAATGGAATAAGTTAAATAAATTTACTGGATGGCAAGATATAGGTTTAACTAAAAATGGAAAAAAAGAAGCAAAACTTGCTGCAAAATTAATAAAAAAAAATAATTTTATATTTGATATTGCATATACATCAATTTTAAAAAGAGCTATATATACTTTATGGATAATACTTAAAAAAACAAATCAAATATGGATACCAGTATATAAATCATGGAAATTAAACGAACGAAATTATGGAGCATTAGAAGGATTAAATAAAGAAAAAATAAAAAAAAAATATGGAGATGAACAAGTACAATTATGGAGGAGAAGTTTTACAGTATGTCCACCAAATTTAAATATATCTAATAAATATCATCCTATTTATGACATAAAATATAAAAAATTAAAAAAACATGAACTTCCTACATCTGAAAGTTTAGAAATGACATTTAATAGAGTTATTCCATTCTGGGAATTTAAAATTTTACCTCAATTAGAGAAAAATAAAAATATTCTTATTGTTGCTCACGGAAATTCCTTGCGAGCTTTAATAAAATATTTGGGAAACATAAGTGATTCCGATATAATTGATTTAGATATTTCTACTGGAAAACCGCTTGTATATGAATTTTCTAATACAAATAAACCATTAAAATATTATTATTTATAACTTTCTAAAACAAAAATTTTGTATATAAATTTATTAGTTTATATATTTTTAAAAATTGAAAATATCAAAAATTTTAATAATTTAATAAATGTAAATAAAATTAGAGTGTTTAAACTATTACATGATTAAAAAAATAGGAATTTTAACTAGTGGTGGTGATTCTCCAGGAATGAATGCTATTATTCGATCTGTTGTATGTACTGCTTTAAATCATAATATAGAAGTTAAAGGTATATATAACGGATTTTTAGGATTATATAATAATGATATGAAATTATTAAAATATAGTCATGTTGCTAATTTATTAAATCAAGGTGGAACAATTTTAGGATCTTCTCGATTTTTAGAATTTAAATTAGAAAAAACAAGAAAAATAGCTATAAAAAACATTTATAAAAGAAAAATTGATTGTTTAATCATTATTGGAGGAGATGGATCTTATAAAGCAGCAAATTTTTTAACAAATATGGGTGTTCCATGTATTGGTATTCCCGGAACTATAGATAATGATGTTTCTGGAACTGATTATACTGTTGGATATTTTACTGCTTTAGAAACAGTAGTAGATGCTATTGATAAATTAAGAGATACTTCTGCATCACATCATAGAATTTCAATAATAGAAATTATGGGTCGTTATTGTGGAGATTTAACATTATCAGCTGCTATTGCCGGTGGTTGTGAATTTATAGTTATTCCAGAAATAATTTATCAAAAAGAATTATTATTACTAGAAATACAAAAAAGTATTAAAAAAGGTAATAAACATTCTATTGTAGCTATTACTGAACATATATGTGATGTAAATAAATTAGCAAAATATATTCAAAAAAAAACTTTTAAAGAAACAAGAGCAACCATATTAGGTCATATTCAAAGAGGAGGGAAACCTGTTGCATATGATAGAATTTTAGCATCTCGTATGGGTATTTATGCAATTCAATTACTTCTAAAAGGATATAAAGGACAATGTATAGGAGTAATTAATAATAAAATAGTTCATCATAATATCAATTATGCTTTAAAAAATATGAAAAAAATATTTAAAAAAGATTTATTAAATTCTATAAAAAAAATATACTAAATTATTTTTTTAAAAAAAATATAAGTGCCGGAATACCGGCGCTTAAATATAATTAAATTATTTGTAATAAATTAAATAAAAATTTTTAAATATATTTAATATTTTTAAAATTTTATTCATATTAATTTTATTAAATTTTAAAGAAAATATAAATTTTATAATTTTAAATATTTGTTATTTCTATAATTTTAGAAAATTCTTCTAATTGTAAAGATGCTCCACCTACTAAAAAACCATCAATGTCTTTTTGATAAATTAGTTCTTTTGCATTATTTTTTGTAACAGATCCTCCATATTGAATAAAAAAATTTTCAATATTATGATTTGATTTACTTTTTACATAATTACGTATAAAATGTGCAATACATTGAACTTCTTTTGGTGCTGCTGAATTACCTGAACCAATCGACCAAATAGGTTCATATGCGATAATAGAATTATCAAATGCATTAGAACCATACATATTAAATATAATATCAATTTGTTTTTTACATATATCTTTAGTTTTTTTATCAATTTTTTCTTTTTTTGTTTCTCCAATACATAATATAGGAACTAAATTTTCTTCTTTTAACATACAAAATTTTTTTGCAATTATTTCATTTGTTTCTTTATGATTTAATCGTCTTTCTGAATGACCAATAATAACATATTTTATTCCAATATCTTTTAACATAATAGGAGAAATTTCTCCGGTAAATGGTCCAGAAAAATGAATATCAATATTTTGGGCGCCTAAAAAAAAATTTTTTTTATCAGAAGAAAACATATTTTGAATTAAATGAGAATATAAAACAGGCGGCGCAATAACAACAGTACATATTTTGTAATATTTAATTAAAAATTGATTTAATTGTTTTAAAAAACTTTCAATTAATTTTTTACTTCCATTTAATTTCCAATTCCCTACAATTATTGGTTTTATCATTTATATCACCTTTTTGAGCAATTATTGGAGTACAATATACTCTAATAATTGCTGAATTATAAAAATTTACCGAATAGTGATACTCGTATATATTAAAAATTAATTATACTAAATTTTTTTATATATATTATTTATTCGATCCCTTAATTGTTTTCCTGGTTTAAAATGTGGAACATATTTTTCTTTTAAATAAACTTTTTCACCTGTTTTTGGATTTCTTCCTATTCTAGCAAATCTATAATGCAAAGAAAAACTTCCAAAACCTCTAATTTCTATTCTATTACCTTTTTCTAACGATAATGACATATATTCTAAAATATTTTTTACTACATATTCAATAATTTTTGCTGGAATATAAGTTTTTTTTTCAGTAATTCGTTCAAATAATTCTGATTTTATCATATACCCTCTAAATAAAAATATTATAAAATATTGTAATATTTTAGTCTTTTAATTTTTAGCTTCTTCAAAAGCTTTCGTCATAATTGTATCAATATTATTGATATTTTCTATATTTTCAACTAATAATTTTTTTTTTATGTTTTTTAAATATATTTCATCTGTTACACATAAATAAACAATTCTATTTTTTTTATCAAATCCTGAAATTTGTATTAATATTTCTTTTTTAACTAGTATTTTTGACATAAATTCTTTTTTGTAATTAGAACAAATATCGGTAATTTTTAAACATCCAAAAATTCCTTTTTGAATATTTATAGATATTGATTTTTCTTCAATTGATTGAATTTTTCCTAAAATAATAGTATTTTTTTGATTTTTTAAAATATATTGATGAAAAGGATCTTCTTGAAGTTGTTTAATTCCTAATGATATTCGTTCTCTTTCTGAATCTACTTGTAATACCATAGCTTCTATATCTTGACCTTTTTTATATTTTTTTACAGCTTTTTCTCCTTTTTTAAACCATGATAAATCAGACAAATGTACTAAACCATCAATTCCACCTTCTAATCCTATAAATATTCCAAAATCTGTAATTGATTTAATTTTTCCAAAAACTTTAGTTCCTTTAACATTTTTTTCTGAAAATTCTTTCCAAGGATTTATTTTACATTGTTTAATTCCTAAAGAAATACGTCTTCTTTCTTCATCAATATTTAAAATTGAAACATATATTTGATCTCCTGAAGAAACAACTTTAGTTGGTTGAATATTTTTATTAGTCCAATCCATTTCAGAAACATGTACTAATCCTTCTATTCCTTCTTCTATTTCTACAAAACAACCATAGTCTGTTAAATTTGTTACACGACCTAAATACTTATTTCCTTCTGGATAACGTTTTGAAAGATTTATCCATGGATCTGTTCCTAACTGTTTTAAACCTAAAGATACACGAATTTTTTCTTCATCAAATTTTAATATTTTAACTTTAATTTTATCACTAATATTTACTATTTCACTAGGATGTTTTACTCGCTTCCAAGCCATATCAGTGATATGTAATAATCCATCTACGCCTCCTAAATCAATAAAAGCACCATAATCTGTTAAATTTTTTACTGTTCCTTCAACGATAGTATCTTCTTGTAAATTTTTTAATAATCTTTTTCTTTCAGCATTATTTTCTAATTCAATAACTGCTTTACGTGAAACAACAACATTGTTTCTTTTTTGGTCTAATTTTATAACTTTAAATTTTAGTTTTTTACCTTCTAAATGCTGGGTTTCTCTAATAGGACGGATGTCCACTAGAGAACCGGGTAAAAAAGCTCTTATGTCATTTAATTCTACAGTAAAACCACCTTTTACCTTACCATTTATAATACCAGTTATATTTGTTAATTTTTTATGAGCAGTTTCTAATTTTATCCATGATTCATGTCTTTTTGCTTTTTCACGTGATAAAATTGTTTCACCAAAACCATCTTCAATTGCATCTAATGAAACGTCTACAATATCACCAATTTTTATTTCTACTTCTCCTTGAGAATTTTTAAATTGTTCTAATGGAATTGAAGATTCTGATTTTAATCCAGCATCTACTAATACTATATCATTATTTATAGATATAATTTTCCCTTTAATAATAGATCCTGGACGTGTTTCTACTTTTTTTAATGATTCTTTAAATAATTCTTCAAACGATGTTATCATATTAAATAATCTATTGTAATAATATTACAATATTTAAATAATTTTTAAAATTATTTAAATAAAATGTAATATAATAAAAAAACCATTTATATTTTAAATGGACTGAATAATAATTTTTAAATTTTATTTTAAAAATAAAATTTTTTTAAAAAAATATAAGAACATTAATATATTTATTAGTAAACAAATATTAAAATTTTTATAATTACAATATTAATTATTATTATTATTATAATGTATTATATATTTTTATTTATATTAGAATAATGACAAATAGAATAAAAGTTTTTAAAAAATGATGGAAATGTTTTATTAACACATTTTGGATTTAGTAAAGTTACAGAAGTTCCAGACAGTGAAATTAAAGAAAAACACATAGCTATTCTATGATCATTATAAGTATTTATTTTAGCATGTATAAAATTTTTTACTGGATAGACTTTTATATAATCTTTACCTGTAATTACTCGAGCTCCGATTTTTTTTAATTCTGTACTCATAGCATATATTCGATCAGTTTCTTTAACTCTCCAATTATATATATTTTTAATATATACTTTTTTTTTAGAAAATACTCCAAGAATAGCTATAGTCATAGCTGCATCAGGTATATGATTGCAATCTACTGTAATACCTAATAACTTATTTTTTTTACAAATAACTGAATTTTTTTTCCATTGAATTGATACACCCATTTGTTTTAAAATTTTAATAAAATTTATGTCTCCTTGAATACTTTTTTTTTGTATTCCATTTATTTGAATTGATCCACCTTTTATTGCAGCCGCAGCTAAAAAATAAGTAGCAGAAGAAAGATCACTTTCAATATAATATTTTTTAGGAGAAATATATTTCTGGTTTCCTTTTATATAGAAATGTTTATAATCATTTAAAATACTTACTGATATACCAAATTTTTCCATTAAATTTATTGTTAAATTAATATAAGGTTTAGATACTAATTGATTTTTTACTATAATTTCAGTATCTAATTCTGCTAAAGGAGCGGCCATTAATAAAGAACTTAAAAATTGACTAGAAATAGATCCATCTATAAAAATTTTTCCACCTTTAAAACCACCTTTAATATATAATGGAGGAAATTTTTTTTTATTTTTATAAGTTATATTTGCTCCACCCTGACGTAAAGAGTCTACTAAATGATGAATAGGTCTTTCTTTCATTCTTTTTTCACCAGTAAGTATAATTTTATTTTTTTTTAATGATAAAATTGCTAATAGTGGACGCATAGCGGTACCAGCATTACCTAAAAATAATTTAATTTTATTTTTTACAGAAAATGCATCAGATATTCCATAAATAGTACACTTAGATTTTTTTTTGTCTAATTTATAAAAAATACCTAATTTTAATAAAGCTTTTAACATATATTTAATATCATCACTATATAACAAATTTTTTAAAATTGTTTTTCCATTAGATAAAGCTGATAATAAAAGAACACGATTAGAAATACTTTTTGAACCTGGAATATTAATTTTTCCTTGAATATAATCTACTGGTTTTAAAGTTAAACTATCTTGCATTATTTAAATAATCCTATAAATAAAAATTTATAAAAATCAAAAATGTAGTTATTTTTTTACATAATTTTAACCAAATTTTTTTTCAAAATTTTTCATAAATTGAATAAGTTTTTTTACACCTTCTATCGGCATTGCGTTATATATAGATGCTCTTAAGCCTCCAATTATTGAATGTCCTTTTAAACCATATAATCCAGATTTTTCAGATTCTTGAATAAAAAAATTAGTTAATTCATTCTTGTATAAATTAAATGTTACATTCATTCGTGATTGATTAGAAGGTAGAATACAGTTATAATAAAAATTTGTAGAGTTTAAATATTTATATAAAATTTTTGCTTTTTTTATATTTTTTTTCTCAATAACATTTAAACCACCTAAATTTTTTATCCATTTAAATACTAATCCTGAAACATACCATGAAAAAATACTAGGAGTATTTAACATAGATTTTGATTTAAATAATAATTGATAATCTAAAATAGATGGAATTTTTTTTTTACAAGATATTAATAAATCGTTTCGAATAATAATTATTGTAATTCCTGCAGGACCAATATTTTTTTGTGCACATGCATAAATCATACCATATTTTTTTATATTGATTTTTCTAGATAAAATTGTAGAAGAAAAATCTCCTATAATAATTTTGTTCAATAAAATTGGTTCTTCAAAAATTTCTATTCCTTCAATAGTTTCATTTGGACAATAATGCAAATATGTATGTTTTGATGTTATTTTCCAATTTATAGGTGATTCAATATATTTCTGTTTATTTTTTGTATATCTTTTTACATTAATAATATTTGGTTCACAATATTTTTTAGCTTCTTTAGCAGCACATTTCGACCAATAACCACTATTGATATAGTCTGGTTTTTTAAATTTTTTAATTAAATTCATAGGTATAGCAGAAAATTGTCCTCTAGCACCTCCATGAGAAAATAAAATATTATAATTTTCTGGAATATGTAATAAATTACGTAAATCTTTTTCTACTTGAATGGTAAATTCAATAAAACTAGAACTACGATGACTAATTTCAGTAATTGAAAATCCAGAATTATTCCAATTAAGAAAATTTTTCTTTATTTCTAATAAAACTTCTTTTGGCAGCATTGCTGGACCAGGATTAAAATTATAAATTTTTGACATATTAATTACCAATATTAATATTTATATATTAAATATGATTAATAATTCATCATATAAATAATATTATTTTTTAAAAAAATATTTATAAATATTATTATAAAAATTTCATTCCATTCATATATGGATTTCGTAATACTTTGGGTATTTTAACTGTTCCATTAGAACACTGAAAATTTTCTAAAATAGCTGCTAATGTTCTTCCTACTGCTAATCCAGAACCATTTAATGTATGTAAAAAAAAATTTTTATTTTTTTTCTTATCTTTATATTTAGCATTTATCCTTCTAGATTGAAAATCTCCAATCATGGAACATGATGATATTTCTCTATATAATTTTTGCGATGGTAACCATACTTCTAAATCATATGTTTTTTTAGATGAAAAACCAAGTTCTCCTTCACATAATAACATTTTTCTATAAGGTAATTTTAATAGCTGTAAAATTTTTTCAGCATGATTAGTTAATTCTTCTAAAGTTTTTTCAGAATCTTTAGGATGAACAATTTGAACAATTTCTACTTTATCAAATTGATGATTTCGAATTAGACCTTGTGCATCTTTACCATAAGTATTAGGTTCTGCTCTAAAACAGGCACTTAATGCTGTAAACTTTAAGGGTAATTCATGAGATAATAATATTTTATTTTGTACTAAATTAATTAAAGATACTTCTGAAGTTGGTATTAAAAAAAAATTATCATAATTGTTTTTTTTATTTAAATGATGCATATTTTGTATATGAAATAGATCGTTTTTAAATTTTGGTAATTGTCCTGTTCCATACATACATTTTTTTTTTACAATAAAAGGTACATAAATTTCTTTATATCCATGAATTTTAGTATGAATATTTAACATAAATTGACCTAATGCACGATGTAAATATGCAATTGAACCTTTCATTATAGAAAATCCTGACCCAGAAATGTTTGATGAAACTTTCCAATCAAATCCTTGTAATTTATTTCCAATTTCTATATGATTCAGAATAGGAAAATTATATTTTTTTATTTTTCCCCATCGAAAAATTTCTTTATTGTTTTTTTCTTTATTACCTAAAGGTACATCATCATATGGTATATTAGGAATTAATATTAACATATTGTGTATTTTTTTTTTTATTTTTTCTAATTTTTTTTTTAATAAAAATATTTTATTTCTAGAATTAATTAATTTATTTTTCAATAAATATGTATTAGTATAGATTTTTTTATAAAAAATCATATATTTAGATAATTTTTTATGTTCTGAAATTTTGATCTCAGTATTAATTTGTAAATTTTTACGTATATAATCTAATTTTTTAAATTTTTTTATATTTAAGAAATAATTTTTTTTTTCTAGTTTTTTTTTAAAAAAAGAATAGTTATTTTTAATATCTTTGAAATTTAACATAATTTTTTAATTTTTGAGTATATAAATTTTTAGAATATTAATATTTAATAAATAAATATTATAATATTAAAGATTTTTTTAATTTATTTTATAAATAAAAATATTTATAAATTTAGAATATATTATTTAAATAATTTTAAAAAATTTTATAGAAAATTATTTATTTTTATAAATATTATTAATTAATTATTTTATTGTTATAAAATAATAATACTAGTATTATACACATATCTTCTTTTTAAAGATATTAACTATTTTAAGATATCATGTAATCAAATGGAAAAATATGATTAAAAAAACAAAAAAAAAAATTGTACAATTAATAATTATTGGATCTGGACCCGCAGGATATACAGCAGCAATTTATGCAGCGCGATCAAATATAAAAACAATATTAATAACAGGACCTCAACCCGGAGGGCAATTAATACAAACTAATGAAATAGAAAATTGGCCTGGAAATTATAATAGTATTAGCGGAATAAAACTTATGGAACGTATGTTATTACATGTAAAAAAATTTTCTATAAATATTATAGATGATATAATTCAATCAGTAAATTTTTCAAGAAGTTTTTTTGAAATAACTGGAAAAATAAATCAATATTTCAGTCAATCTATTATTATTGCAACAGGATCATATACAAAATTTTTAAATTTACCTAAAGAAAATTTATATATAGGAAAAGGTATTTCAACATGTGCTATATGTGATGGATTTTTTTATAAAAATCAAATAGTAGCTGTAGTTGGTGGTGGAAATTCAGCAATTGAAGAAGTAATTTATTTATCTAATATTGTAAAAAAAATTTATCTAATTCATCGCCGTAATAAATTTAAAGCAGATAAAATTCTTATTGATCGATTATATAAAAAAATGAAAGAAAAAAATATAATAATATATTTTGATTCTATTATAACTGAAATATTAGATTATAATAATAATATTAATGGAATAATAATACAATCGAAAATAGATAATACATTACTTAATTTAAAAATTACAGGATTATTTATAGCAATAGGTCATATACCAAATTCACAAATTTTTTCTAAATATATTGACATTAAAAATAATTATGTAAAAATTAATTACAAAAATACTAATATGAAGACACAAACAAATATTCCAGGAATATTTGCAGCTGGAGATGTTTCTGATAGTATATATCAACAAGCTATTACTGCATCTGCTAGTGGATGTATGGCAGCAATAGATGCTGAAAAATATTTAAATAATATTTCAAAAAAAAAAACGCTCTTTAATATTAATTAAAGGAAAGTATTTATATGAAAGAAAAAAATATAGAAATGCAAGGAACAGTAATCGATACTCTTCCTAATACAACATTTAAAGTAGAATTAGAAAATAAACATATTGTTATAGCGCATATATCAGGAAAAATGAGAAAAAATTATATACGAATTTTAACAGGTGATAAAGTTACTTTAGAATTAACACCTTATGATTTGAGTAAAGGTCGAATAATTTTTCGTAGTAGATAGTATTTAAAATATTTTTAATATTAAATTAATAAATTTAAAATTAATTGAAATTAGGATTTTTATGCGAACTAAATATTGTGGAGAAATAAAAAAAAAAGATATTAACAAAATAATAACTATATGTGGTTGGGTACATAAAATAAGAAGTCTTAAAAATATAATTTTTATTGATATTAAAGATATAACTGGAATAATACAAGTTATTTTTCTTAAAAAATATAATTCTAATTTTTCTTTAGTAAAAACAATAAGAAATGATTATTGTATAAAAATTAAAGGATTAGTTATTTTAAAAAAAAAATTAACTTATTTTAATACACAAGAAAAAGAAAATTTTTTTGAAATTATTGCATTTAAATTAAAAATATTTAATCCCTCACTACCTATACCTTTTGATTATAAAAAAGAAAATAAAGAAGATATTAGATTTAAATTTCGTTATTTAGATTTACGTCGATTTTATATGTTTCATAAATTACAAACAAGAAGTAAAATTACAACAATTATTAGAAATTTTTTTATAAAAAAAAAATTTTTAGAAATTGAAACACCTATTTTAACACGTTCTACTCCTGAAGGAGCAAAAGACTATTTAGTATATAGTAGATTATATCCTGGTAAATATTTTGCATTACCACAATCACCTCAATTATTTAAACAATTATTAATGATATCTGGAATAGATCGTTATTTTCAAATTGCTAAATGTTTTCGTGATGAGGATTTAAGATCAGATAGACAGCCAGAATTTACACAAATTGATATTGAAATAGCTTTTAAAAAAAAGAAATTTTTACAAAAATTAATTAATAAATTAATAAAAAAATTATGGTTAAAAATTAATAATTATACTATTAAAAAAATTAAAAATATTACTTATAAAGAAAGTATTTTAAAATACGGAACAGATAAACCAGATTTAAGAAATCCTATACAATTTGTTGAGTTATATGATATTTTTAATAATTTTTATAAAAAATTTTTTCCATGGTTATTAATAAAAAATATTAATAGAATAATTTCTATAAAAATACCTGAAGGAATTAAAAAAATACGTGATAATAAAATTTATAAATATAAAAAATTTTTAGAAAAACTAAATTTTAATTATTTTATATATGTGAAAATTATAAACATTAAAAAATATATTATTAAAGATAATCGAAACATATTTAGTAAAATAGATAAAAAAACATTAAAAGAATTTTTTTTAAAAACTTCAGCTATTAATGGAGATATTATATTTATAATTGCAGAAAAATATAATATTGCAAACAATATTAGTAATCTTTTACGAAAGAAAATTGGTATAGATTTAAAAATCACAAATTTAAAAAAAATATGTCCAGTTTGGATTACAAAATTTCCTTTATTTAAATTAGATAAAAAAAATAATTTAAAATCTGTTCATCATCCTTTTACTTCACCTGAAAAAAATAGTAAAAATATTGAATTATTAAATCCATTAAAAATTATTTCTAGTGCATTTGATTTAGTAATTAATGGTTATGAAATTGGTGGAGGTTCTGAAAGAATTTATAATTATCAATTACAAATAAAAATTTTTAATATATTAAAAATTAACAAAAATAAACAAAAAAAAAAATTTGGTTTCTTCATAAATTCTTTACAATATGGAGCCCCTCCTCATTTAGGATTAGCGCTGGGATTAGATAGATTAGTTATGTTATTAACAAACTGTAATACAATCAGTGATGTAATTGCATTTCCTAAAACTAATTCTGCAATTTGTTTAATGACTGGAGCGCCTTGTTGATTATTTAATTAAAAATCAAAATTATAAAAATTAAATTAATAATTCTAAATATGTTTAATATAATCATTACTTTTAAAAATATTAAAATATCTAAATGAGGAATTATGGCCGGACATAGCAAATGGGCTAATACTAAACATAGAAAATCAGCTCAAGATATAAAAAAAAGTAAAATATTTACTAAAATAACAAGAAAAATAACAATTTCTTGTTTAAAGAACGGGACAGATGTAAATAAAAATTTTCAATTAAGAAGAATTTTAGAAAAAGCTAATTTATATAATTTAAAAAAAGATTTAATTCAAAAAGCTATTAATAGAGGAAAAGATAAAAACAAAAACATACAAAAAAAATCTTTTAATATGAAATATGCAGGATATGGTCCTTCTGGAATTGTAATTATTATATTTTGTAATACAGATAATAGTAATAGAACTATTTCTAATATAAGAAATATTTTTTCTAAATTTAAAGGAAAATTAGTAAAATACAATGATATTAAATATTTATTTAATTTTTTTTATTATATTAATATAAATAATATTGTTAATAATAAAGAAATTGTTTTAAGTATAATTAAAAAAAATAATATTAAAAATTTTAAACAAATAGATAAAAATAATATGGAAATAATAATTAAATTAAATAAATTTAAAAAAATAAAAAAAATATTTCTCTCTTCATCAATTGTATTTACTAATGTTAATTTAGTTATTAAACCTAAAAATATATATATTATTAACAATATTTATAAAAGTAAAATCAAAAATATGATAAATTTATTAAAAAAACTAAAAGAAACTACAAAAATAATTCATAATACAAAAATATAAAATTAATTATTCTTAAAAAAAAATATTTTTATAAAATTTTATTTACTTAAATTAATTTTATTATTCTGAATTGATTATATATGTTAAAATATGTATAAATAATTTATAAATTAAAATATATATTATATAAATAATAAAAATATTTTTTTAAATTAATTAGCATATTAATAAAAATATTTTTATACAAAAATAAAATATATTTATTCATATATAATCAAAACAGAAATTTTAATTTAATTAAATTAATAAAATAATTATGTTACATTGATAATTTTACAAGTATTTGTAATTTTACTGTTTCTTTCTAAATCATTTTTTATAATGACAATAATTTCATTTTTTTTTAAAAATTTTTTCTTTTTTAGAAACTTTATTATAACTTTATCATGATTATTAAAATTATTTTTATTAAAATAAATAGGAATTACACCTCGATATAATGTTGATAGACGAAGTTTTTTAACACAATTTGATATATAAAAAATAGGTAATCCTGATGTAATTCTTGATGCTAACAAAGCAATTTTTCTTGATGTTAAAAAAATTATTATTGCAGAAACATTTTTTAAATGATTAGCAGAATACATAGCAGACATAGCAATAGTTTCATCAACATCACTAAATTTTTCATTTAAACGATGTTTAGAAATTTTTGCACTAGGAACTTTTTCAGCTCCTAAACAAATTTTTGACATAGTTTTTACTGTTATTTCAGGAAAACTGCCTGATGCAGTTTCTGCTGATAACATAACCGCATCTGTACCATCTAATACAGAATTTGCAATATCCATAACTTCTGCTCTAGTAGGAAAAGGATTTTCTATCATTGATTCCATCATTTGTGTAGCAGTAATTACTATTCGATTTAATTTTCTAGTCATTGAAATTAATTTTTTTTGTATTCCAATTAACTCATGATCACCGATTTCTACTCCTAAATCTCCTCTAGCAATCATAATAACATCAGATTCTAAAATTATATCTTTCATTACATTGTTTGATGATACAGCTTCTGCTCGTTCAATTTTTGCAATAATTTTAGCTTTACTACCTGATTTTTTTATTAATTTTCGTGCTTTTTGTAAATCTTCTTTAGATCTAGGAAAAGACACAGCTATATAATCTACTCCTAACATTGCGGCTAATTTTATGTCTTTTTCATCTTTTTTTGTTAATGCAGATGCTGATAGTCCTCCTCCTAATTTATTTAAACCTTTATTATCAGATAAATATCCTCCAATAATTACTTTAGTAAAAATTTTTCTATTATTTTTTTTTAAAACTCGTAATTGTATTTTTCCGTCATCTAATAAGAGAATGTCGCCAGAATTAACTTCATTAGGTAAATTTTTATAATTAATACCTACAGAATTTTTATTACCATAATATTTTGGAATACTTAAATCTAATAAAAAATTATCTCCTTTATTTAAAAAAATTTTTTTTTTTTTAAAACTAGAAATTCTAATTTTCGGTCCTTGTAAATCACCAATTAAAGAAACAAAACAATTTAATTCTTTTTCAATTTCTCGAATATTTTTTACTCTATTTATGTGATCTATAGAAGTACCATGAGAAAAATTTAATCTTAATGCATTTGCTCCGGATTGTATTATTTTTTTTAATACACTTTTTTTATCTGTAGATGGTCCCAATGTAGAAATAATTTTTGTTCTTCTAAAAAAATGTATCATACTTAAATTTCCTTTAAAAATAAGAGAAATATTTTAAATAAATATATATAAAAAATAATCAATTTTATATAAAAATATATGTATATTTTATTTATTATAAAAAATTTATTTTTAAATATTATTTTATTTAAAAAATATTATTATTTATAATAAAATATTATAAAAATTTTTTGAATAAATAACATGTATTATTATACCTTTAGTTGTTATAACATTCATTACATATATAAATAATTTTTATTAAATAAATAATATTAAACTAATAAAATATAAATTAATTAAATGTTTATTTATATATAATATATTACATATATATTTTAAAAATTTAATAAAATTAATATTTATAAAATAAAAAAAAATTTTTAAAATTCTTTAATTTTAATATTTTAATAATAGGGTTTAGTATGAAATTACAAATGCATACACATGATTTAATTATTTTTGGAACTAAAGGTGATTTAGCTCAAAGAAAATTGTTTCCAGCATTATATTCGTTAGAAAAAAAAAATAAACTTGTAGATAATACACGAATTATTGGTGTTAGTAGATCAAATACTAATACAAAAGAATATATTCAAATTATTTATAATGCATTAAAAAAATTTTTAAAAGAAAAAATAAATAAAAAAATATGGGAAAAATTCAAAAAACGTTTTATTTTTTGTAAAATGAATATTAATTGTCTTCAAGATTTTAAAAAACTAAAAATAATACTAAAAAAAAAAAAACATATATTACTTAATTATTTTGCAGTATCCTCAAATTTATTTATTAAAATTTGTAAAGGATTGTCTAATATTAATTGTAATAGTAAAACATCAAAAATAATTATAGAAAAACCTATTGGTGATTCTTTAAAATCATTTAATTTTATTAATAAATCTATCAAAAAATATTTTTCAGAAAAACAAATATTTAGAATTGATCATTATTTAGGAAAAGAAGCATTATTAAATCTTATTACATTAAAATTTTTTAATCCATTTTTTAATAATAATTTTAATAAAAAAACAATTGATCATATTCAAATAACATTATCTGAAAGTCTAGGTATTGAAAAAAGATGGAGTTATTTTGATCAAACTGGACAAATTATAGATATGGTTCAAAATCATATGCTACAAATTATTTCTATTTTTGCTATGAATAAACCAAAATCATTAAAGAAAAAACATATTTGCTCTGAAAAAATAAAAATTTTAAAATCATTATATATTAAAAATAATGATATTAAAAATAATATATCATTAGGACAATATAAAAGTGGAAAAATTAATAATAATATTGTTCCATCATATGTGAATGAAGAAAATTCAAAAAAAAATAGTTTAACAGAAACTTTTGCAGCTATAAAATTATATATTAATACAAAAAAATGGAAAAATGTTCCATTTTATATTCGTACTGGAAAAAGATTATTAAAAAAATGTTCTAAAATTATTATTTTTTTAAAAAAATCATCAGAAAACTTACTAAAAAATAATAAAAAAATATTTAATAATAGAATTATTATAAATTTACAATCACCTTTTAATATTAAAATAAAATTTTTTAATAAAATTCCTCAACTAAATTCAAAATTTAAATTAACTTCTAGTGAAATGTTATTTAATTATAAAAAAATTACAAAAAATAATTTTTTTCCAGAAGAATATGAAAAATTATTATTAGAAAGTATGAAAGGAAATCAATTTTTATTTGTTAATTACAAAGAAATTAAATATTCTTGGAAATGGATTGATTCTATAATAAAAATATATAAAAAAAATCCATTATTACTCGAATATTATTCATCTGGTAGTTGGGGACCTAAATCATCAGAAAAATTAATAAAAAAAGATAAGAGAAAATGGGATAATAATTAAATAATTATAAATATATTTTATATATATAGTTATTTAAAATTTTAAATATATTAATTTTTTTTATATAATACTTTTTATATATAACAATAAAATTTTACATATTTGAAAATTTTTTAAATAATTAGGAAAAACAAATTTCATGATACGTTCGATTCTTTTTTTAATTACTAGTATATCAACTATATTCATGTATAGTATTTTTTTAAAAATTTTTGGTATACATATAAATTATATATTTCTAACAATGATTATGTTGACTATAATTTTTTTAACTTATTCAATAATATCATTATTACTTTCAAAAAAAACAGCGTTACAATCTGTAAATGGAGAAATTATTTATGTACCTCGTAATATAAAAGAAAAATGGTTAATATCTGCTATAAAAAATCAATCAAAAAAAATGTGTATTAATATTCCTGATATTGCGATATATAAATCATTGCATATGAATGCTTTTGCTACAGGGTTTCAAAAAAATAATTCTTTAATTGCTGTTTCTAGTGGTTTGCTTAATAATATGAATAAAGGAGAAATTGAAGCTGTTGTTGCTCATGAAATAACACATATTACAAATGGAGATATGATAACAATGATTGTTATACAAAGTATTGTTAATATTTGTGTTATTTCTATATCATATTCTTTAATTAAATATTTTTCTAATATTTTTATGTCGTATAAAATACATAGAGAGTATAAAAAAATTCAAAAATCTTTTATTTTTTATTTTTTAAAAAATATATTACAATTTTTTATTAAAATTTTTTCTACTATAATAGTTATGTGGTTTTCACGAAATCGAGAATTTTATGCAGATATTGGAGCAGTTGAATTAGTTGGAAAAAAAAAAATGATTTCAGTATTAAAAAAATTAAAAAATAGTGATATACCTAAAGAATCAAATTCTATAATTACATTATGTATACATGGAAGAAATAATATTATATTAGATTTATTATCATCACATCCTTCATTAGATAAAAGAATTTTAGCTATAAAAAAAAATACTAAAAAAAATAAAATATAAATATGTTATTATATTAAATATAATTTTATTATTTAATAATAATTATATTTAATATTTTAAGAAATATAAATTTTTTATTCATTTTAAGATATTATTTTATTAAAATAATAAAAATTATTTAATTTTATAAAAATTTTTATTAAATCTATATTAGTTAATATAATTAAATATTTTTATAAATAACATAAAAAATATATATTTTTGTATATATTTTAAAAATAAAATATATAATAATATAATATTTATTTATATTATTATAAAATATTGACAAATAACTATTTACAATATTATTATTTTTTAATCATTTTCTGGAGTACTTTTCATGTCTTCTTTTTTAGATCCAACTATTTGGATGGGTCTGTTTACATTAGTTTTTTTAGAAATTATTTTAAGTATTGATAATGTTATATTTATTGCTATTTTATCAAAAAAATTACCTAAAAATCAACAAAATAAAGCAAGATATACTGGTTTAATATTTGCATTATTTATGCGTTTTGGGTTGCTTGGTATAACATCAAAATTAATATCTTTAACAAAACCAATTATAATAAACAAATTTTTTATTTTTTCGGGAAAAGAAATTATTTTATTAATAGGTGGTATTTTTTTATTTATAAAAACAATATTTGAATTATTTAATCATATTTATATATTTGATAAAAAAAAAAAAAAAAAAGATCTTAGATCAAGCTTTTGGTATATAGTTATTCAAATTGTAATATTAGATGTAATTTTTTCTATTGATTCAATAATGACTGCTATTGGTACAACACATAACCTTTTTATTATGATAATAGCAGTAACAATATCAACTATTTTAATGATTTTTTTATCTAAATTATTAATTAAATTTATTAATTCAAAAAAATCTATTATTACATTATGTTTAAGTTTATTACTAATGATTAGTTTAAACTTAATTATAGAATCATTAGGTTTTTATATATCTAAAAAATATTTATATATATCTGTTGAATTTTCATTATTCATAGAAATTATAAATCAAATTAGAATTAATAAAAAAAAAAAAAAAGAATCAAAAAAATTATTTAAAAAAAAAATATTATCATTAATTTCTTATATAATTAAAAAATATAATAAGAAACATAATTTTATTAATCAAAAATTTTTATTTAATAAAAAAAAAAATATTAAATATTTAAATAATGATATAAATGATAATAATAATATTATTAAAGAAATAAAAATAGTAAATCAAATATTTCATTTAAATAATTATTCAATCTATAAAATTATGATTCCTAAAGAAAAAATTAAATGGATTAATATTAATGATAGTTATCAAAACATAAAAAAAAAATTATTAAATATTCCGTATAAAATAATAATATTATGTAATTGGAAATTTAATGAAGTTATAGGTTTTATTAAAAAAGAAAAATTAATTAATTTAATTAATAAAAATAAAAATATAAACAATTATATTGAATATAATTCATTAATTTTTGTTCCTGATTCATTAAATATAATTAATATTATAAAAATTTTACGTTATTCATATAACAATATTATTTTAATAAATAATAGATATGGAAAAGTTGTTGGAATATTAACTATAAAAAACCTTTTTCAAACTGTTTTTGGAAATTTTTTGGATATTAATAATACTCCTAAAATTATTTTAAATAAAAAAAAATGGATAATGAATGGTTCGATTAAATTAAAAAATTTAGAGAAAATTTTAAAAATTAATTTTAAAGAAGTAAATTATAAATGTTTTTCATTAGCAGATTTTTTAATCTATAAATATAAAAAAATTCCTAAAACAGGAAAAATAATAATTTATAAAAATTATTATTTTAAAATATTAAAATCTAATTTATATAAAATTTATTTAATACAAATAAAAAAAAATGATATTAATACAAAAAATAAAAGGAATTATTAATGAATTTTAAAAAAAATATTTTAGCAATTGATACCTCGTTACATTCATGTTCTATTTCTTTGTTATATAAAAAGAAAATTTATAGTTTATTTAAGCTATGTTCGAATGCACATGAGAAAAATATATTTTATATGATTAAAAAAATATTAATCCAATCAAATACTACTTTAGATGAAATTAATTTCATCGCATGCACTATCGGACCAGGAAGTTTTACAGGAATTAGAATTTCTATAGGAATTTCGCAAACTATTTCTACTATATATAATATTCCTATTATTGGTTTTTCTACATTAAAAATTTTATCAGAACAAAGCTGGAGAAAAAATTATGTTAAAAATGTTTTACTTATTATTAAGATTTCTAAAAATCAAATTTTTTGGGCTAAATATATAAAAAATAAAATTGGTTTATGGATTGGAGAACATACAGAAAAATTATTTTCCAATATGAATATTATTAAAAAAAAAATTAAAAAATATACTGGAAAATGGTCTTTAATTGGTTTTGAAAAAAAAATAAAAAAAAATTTTAAAAAATCAGTTAAATTATTTCAAACAAATATTTTTACTCCACATTCAAATGATATTATTACTTATGCAGTAAAATATTTATTATTGTACAAAAAATACAACATAAAACAAATATACCCAAAATATTTATATAAAATATAATAAAAAAAATTATATTTAATTATTTAATTATTATTTCACATTAGTAATATTAATTTCTAAAATTAGTAAATTTTTTTTTCTTTTTTCTATTTGAATAGACATTTTATTAGGCTGAATTTTTATATATTTCGCAATTACTAATAGTAAATCATTTTTTAATTGCGGAAGATAACTTGATTGATAAAAAAATTTTTTTTTTTTCTTAATTAATGTTTTCAACCTTTTTTTAGCTAAACTAGCTGTATATTGTTTTTTTGATATAAATAAATTTAATATCATTATATTTATCTCCTAAATAACCATTGTAAAAAACTCTTTTTTTCTTCTACTATAAATCTTAATGGTATTTTATTTCCTAATAATCTTTGAACCGTATCCTGATATGCTTTTCCAGCAATGGATGTATTATTTAATACGATAGATAAACCTTGATTAGAAGATTTTAATATATTTAAGTCTTCCGGAATTACTCCAATTAAAGGAATTTGAAGTATATCAATAATATCATCAATACTCAGCATATCACCTTTAACAACTTTTTTTGGATCATATCTTGTTAACAATAAATGTTCTTTAACTGGTTTTTTATTTTCTTTAGATCTTTTAGATTTAGAAGAAATAATTCCTAAAATTCGATCTGAATCTCGTATAGAAGAAATTTCAGGATTTGTAACAACAATTGCTTCATCACAAAAATAAAGTGCAATTAAAGCTCCGGATTCTATTCCAGCAGGTGAATCACATATAATAAATTCAAAATTCATATTAGAGAGACTTTTTAATACATATTCTACTCCATTAGTAGTTAATGAATCTTTATCTCGTGTTTGTGATGCAGGAAGAAGAAACAAATTCTTTATTTTTCTATCTTTAATTAATGCTTGTTGAATTGTTGCTTCTTTATTAATTACATTTATAAAATCATATACTACTCTTCTTTCACATCCCATAATTAAATCTAAATTTCTTAAACCAATATCAAAATCTATAACTACAGCTTTTTTTCCAAGTAACGCTAAACCTGTAGCAATAGAAGCACTTGATGTTGTTTTTCCTACACCACCTTTTCCTGAAGTAATAGTTATAATTTTAGTCATATTAAACTTACCTTATTTAGTTAATTAAATTTAATTTAATGATTATATTTTATAAAAATTTTTTTATTAACCAAACTAATTTCTACACTATTTTCTAAAAATTTTATCGGAATTTGATCTACTGTGCAGTATTCTCCTGCTATTGATATTAATTCTGCTGATAATTTTGTACAAAAAATTTTTCTAGTTTCATCTCCATGAGCTCCTGCTAATGCTCTTCCTTTCATATTCCCATAAATATGTATATTACCATCTGCAATTAATTCCGCTCCTGGACTAACATTATTTGTTATTATTAAATCTGTATTAGGTGCATAAATTCTTTGCCCCGAACGTATTAATTCATTAACTAAATAACTTTTTTGATTTTTTATGAAAAGAGAAGAATAATGATTTTTATTACTATTTTTATTAAAAAAATTTTTCTTTTTATTAAAATTTAATAATGTTTTTTTTTTTTTAAACAAAATAGGTAATCCAGATTTTAAAATATCTAGTTTAACTGATTCTTTTTTACAACCAAAAATACCAATTAAAAATAATCCAATAGAAAAAAAAAATTTTTTAAGATTAATCCAATTAAAATTAAAAGCTAGTTTTTCTATATTTAATGCTATTGGTATATTTTTAAAAAAAATAGGAGATTTTTGGATTTTTTTAAGTAAAAATTTTTTAAAATATTTAAAATTTATATTTTCTAAATAAATTACTAAAGCAGTAAAATTATTATTTTTAAAAGTTATTAACTTATTTTTCATATATTTTTACCTAATTACTAATAATAATATTTAATATAAAAAAATATATTTATATAAAAAATTTTTTTTGAATATAAATATTAAATGATATTTTTAAAAATATTTTTGTTATAATATTTAAAAATTTATATAAAAAATTTACTTTTTTTATATTTTAAACAATTTTTGAAAATAAAATTATGAATAAAACAGTAATTAAAACATTTCAAATATCAAAAGAATACAAAATATTAAAAAAAAATTTTCAATTATTTAAAAACAAAACTACAATTATATCAGGAATAATACCTAGTGTTTTTTTAAAAATTAATATAATAAAAAGATTTATTTTTTATGTTAATTATTTTAATCTTTATCTTAAAATACTTAAAAAAAACAGTAAAAATGTTATTTTTAATAATTTTAACCATAAAAATAAATTATCTTCATATAAACAATTAATTTTTTTTTTAACAAAAAATAAAAAAGAATTTAAGTTACACTTAACATTTTTATTATCTCATATATCTAAAACTTGCGTGATATATGTTGTTGGTGAAAAAAAATGTGGAATTAATAGTATTAGTAAAATTTTTTCTAATTATTTAATATTTAAAAAAATAGATTATGCTAGAACATGTTCTTTATATAAAGCAAAAATAATGAAATTACCAAAATTTTATTTACATAAATTTATAAACATCTATATTTGGAATAATATAACTATTCAAAGTTTACCAGGAGTTTTTGGATATAAAAAAATTGATACTGGTAGTAAATTACTAATATCAACCTTTAATAAAAAAATCAATGGTAAAATATTAGATATTGGTTCAGGTACAGGAATTTTAAGTATAGCTCTAGCAAAAAAAAATCCATTAATAAAAATTACATTAACTGATATTTATGACGCGGCTATTTGGTGTAGTAAAAATAATCTCATAAAAAATAATTTAATTGGAAAAGTTTTATTTAGTGATATTTATTCACATATTAAAAAAAGATATGATCTGATTATATCTAATCCACCTATTCATTATAATTTAAAAATTAATTTAAAAATATTAAAAAAAATAATAAAAAATTCTAAAAAACATTTAAAAAAGAAAGGAGAATTACGAATAGTAATTAGTTCTTTTATTTCGTTAAAATATATTATTAATTTTAATAAAATTAATTTTAAAATTTTACTTAAAAATAAATCTTATACAGTAATACAAATTACTAATTAAAATTTAATAAAAATATACCCAGAGCGGGAATTGAACCCGCAAAGCTATTAAAAGCCGAGGGATTTTAAGTCCCTTGTGTTTACCAATTTCACCATCTGGGCATGATATATTATATAAAAAAATTTATTTAATAGGCGCGTTCTGGAATTGAACCAGATTCAACGGATTTGCAATCCGCTACATAACCATTCTGCCAACGCGCCATATATGATTATGAATTCAATATATAAATAATAAATATGGAGGAAGAGGGATTCGAACTCTCGGATAATTTCTCATCGGCGGTTTTCAAGACCGCTGCCTTAAACCACTCGGCCATTCCTCCTAAAAAATTATTATTATATATTATACAAATTAATTATTTAAAAGTAAAGAAATACAAAAAATATTCTATGAAATACATTTCATAAAAATAATTAAATAAATTTTTAATTTTATTAAAAAAATTATTTAGAATTTATTTTTAATTCAATATTTACTTTTTGATTTTCAAAATATGGATCATTTAATAAATTTTTCCCTGTAAAAAATTTATTTAATATAATATTATTTTTTAAATCTATATTATTTATTCCTTGTATAATAATATTTTTTTTTAAAATTCCATTATTTACAAAAAATTTAGAAATTTCTAAAGCTCTTTTAAAAGACATAATTTTATTTTTTTTTGTTTTTTTTAATTGATTATTCATATTTCCTGTAATTATAAGATAAATTTTATCTTTTTTTATTTTACTAATTTTATTTATTAAAACATTTAAAAAATCATTTGATGTAGAAGATAATTTAAAAATTTTAGGATGAAAAAATATTTTATCTTTAATATTTTTATATTTATTAAAACTTTCATAATTTTCTAAAAAAAGTTTATTATTACTTTTTTTAAAAAGATTTATAATTTTATCTTTAACAGGATTAAATTTCCATGAAAAACCTATATTAACATTATCAGTAAAAGTAGATATCTTATTTAATTGTAATTTATGAAAATGTTTGTTTAAATTAATATCTATATTACTATGTAAATATTTATTAATTAACAGTTCTAATCCAATAGAAAATAATGGAGAAAATTTTTTATATTTCTTTATCATAAATATATCTTTTAAACATGTATTATGAATATTAGCTTTTATTTTTGCTCCAATTTTTGTATAAATATTTAAATATTTTTTTAAAGGATACATAATATTCGTAGCATATTCAACATTAGAAAAATATGCGTTTAATGTATTTTTTTTTATATCTTTAATTTTATTTTCTAAAAGATTTAATTTTAATTCAAAATTAAGATAAGGATTTTTCTGATATTTTGTAAAAAAACCAGGATTTAAAGAAATAATTTTTTTTGTAATATTTTTATAATTTTTTAAACATAAAATTTTATAATTATAAAATGATTTTAAAGGATTTAATGAATTAAATTGAATGCCAAAATTCCATTTTTTTTTTACAGTATTTGATTCAGCATGAGCAACAGAAAAAATACTAGATAATAGCAAAGTACTGACTATAAAAAATTTTTTCATATATTTTCCTTGATTTTTAAAATTATTAAATAATATTAATAATATTAATATATTATTATATATTAAATACAATTATTTTATAAAAATAATATATTAAAAAATAAATATGGGATATTTTATAAAAAATATTATCTATGATAACTAAATTTTATATTTAAATAAAAATAAAAATATCATTTAAATATAAATTTAAATTTTAAAATATTTAATATACAAATATATTATTAACATTTATTTTTAATATTTTAAAATTAAATTAAATAATTATACTATTTAATTATATATTTTTCTTACATAATATATCAACAGATAAATAAAATTTATTAAATAAAAAAATGATATAAAATAAATATGCAAAAAAAATTATAATAAATATTTTAATAAATTTATGATTATAAAAATAATTTAAATATTATTTATAAAATTTTTATAATTAATACAACTATACATACTTAAAATAATAAAATTTAAGTTATTGAAAATAATAGCAGATAAAAAAATTATTTAATTTATATATAAAAAAAATTTACTATTTTTATATTATTGAATATTATAATTTAAAAATATAATAATAATAAATTGTATTTAAATATAATAAATCAAATTAATTATTTAATTTAATTTAAATAAAAAATAAAAATTATATAATTTTATATATAAATAATTTTATTCAAAATAAATAATTATTAAGATAAATATAAAATTTTTTATATGATAATATTCAAAAAAATAAAAAAAAAATTTATTAAATTAAATTATATAAAAATTTACATAAATTTTTTTTTATAAAAATTATTTATTAAATAATATAAATTTATATTTATAATATTAAAAGTAGGAATAATATATGAATAATATAATAAATTCTATAATTACATTAGATGATAGAAATTTAATTAGTAAAGAAACTATAATAAATCAAGATTATGATAATATAGATACAGAATTTTATAAAAAATATGCTTACAACATTCAAACAAATTCTAGTGATGATCAAATAACAAACAAAAAAATAGTAGATATAAATTCAGATGATAATTCATCATTACAATCTTATTCAAATTCTTCAATTGATGAAGACACAGAAACTGGTTGGTTTTCTGTTTTTGATGATGATGGATATGAAGGGTTTTTACGTGAAGGTCATATTGCTATTAATGAAAATCGCGAATTATGTATGAATAATTATACGTTATTAAATACTGATGAAAAACCTATTATAGTTCCTGAAAATAAAAAAATTTTAATTAAAATGGACGGTACAATTGTTACTAAAGAAGATAATAATGAAATAAATTATAAACCAATATTTTTAGGACAATTAAAATTCATCACTTTAAATAATAATGATGTTATATCTCGTAATGAAAGTGAAATTTTTGATTTAAGTTATTCTGGTTTAGAAAAATATAAAAACAACAATTTAGAAACAAAATCTAATTATGTGTTAAAAAATACTATCAGAAAAAATGATATTAAAAAAACAAATAATTTGATAAATACATTAAATGTTATAAGATCACTTGAATCTGATATGAAAATTAATTCATAAAATAGTATACAAATAAAATTTTTATAATTTATTTTAAATAAAAAATATTTTTTATTTGACAGAACACATTGTATAGAAACTAGATGAAAATCTGTTTCTATACTATATTTTTATATTAATTTTATTTTAGTAAACATATTTATTACAAAGAAATATAGTTTTTTATTTAAAAAAATAAATTTTATTAAATAAATTATTAAAATAAATAATAAAAATATGATTAAAACTATAACTATTTCATATAGTACATTAGGAAATTATATTTACCATGAAATCAATTTATTTTTTTTTTAAAATAGTTCTATTAACTATTTTAATTAATTTTTTTATATATAATCAATCATTTTCTTACAATAAAAAAATCAAGAAGAATAATATTATTCAATTAAATAGTAAAATATTAAATAAAAATAAAAAATCTAAACATAACAATCAATCATGGTTTAATAACTATAAAAATTATAGTGTTGGTGATACTATATTAGTAATATTTAATGAAAAAAACATTTTTAAAAACAAAGTTATAAAATATTTAAATAAAAAATCAAATAATACAATTTATGCAACTCCATTAATTAGAGAAAATTTTTTTTTAAAAAAAAAAAAAAAAACAAACGATTTTAACATCAAAAAAAAAATATATATAAATAATAAAATGATATTTAAAATATCAACTACAGTTATTAAAATTTTAAAAAACAAATATCTAAAAGTTTTAGGAAAAAAAAAAATTATTATTAATAATAGTATACAAACAATTAAATTTCGTGGAATTATTGATGCTAAAAAAATAAATTTAAATAATTCTATTCATTCCTCTAAAGTTTCTAATTTTATAATTCAATATATACATAAAAACATAAAAAAGAATATTTTATTCTTTTATATAAAAAAAATTATTCATTTTTTCTTTTAATATATTAATTATATAAATAAAAAATTATTCATTTATCTTTCATAAATAAAAAAAAATCTAAAAATATGAATATTTTATACAAATTTAGATATATTATAATATTTATATATATTATTTTAATAAATATATCTTATGTTTCTGCAGAAAAAATAAATAATCTTGTATATATTAAAGGAAGTAAAGATATACAACTTATAGGATATGGTTTAGTAGTAGGACTAAATGGAACTGGAGATCAAACATTACAAACACCTTTTACGTATCAATCATTAAATAATATGCTTATAAAATTTGGTCTTCATACTAAAAATAGTAAATCTATACAAACGAGAAACACCGCCGCGGTTATAGTTACAGCAATAATTTCACCATTTGATTGTATAGGGAAAAAAATTGATATTACTGTATCTTCTATTGGAAATGCAACTAGTCTAACTGGTGGAACATTACTCATGACTCCATTAAAAAATATAGATAAAAAAATTTGTGCTATAGCTCAAGGAAATATTCTAATAAAAAAAAAAATAAAAAACAAAGAAAATAATCCAAATCGAAAAAAAATTATCAACGGAGCTATTCTTGAAAAATCAATTTCAAATAATATTTATAAAAATAATAATGGGAAAATTTTTTTAAAATTAATAAAAAAAAACAAAAAAATATTAAAAAAAATTTTGAAAAAAATTAATTATTATTATCCTAATATTGCTTATTTAATAGATAAAAAAACTATAAAATTATATCTTCCAAAAAAAAAAAACTTACAAGAAAAAATTTTACGTAATATTCTGAATGTTTCAATTTCGATGAAAAATAAAAAATTTAATTATATAAAAAAAAATAATCAAAAAAAAATAAAAATTTTTGGGAATATTTATTTTCATTAATTCTATTTTTTATTTATTAATTAAATTATTAATATATTAAAATTTTTAATAAAAATTTTAAATTTATAAAAATTTAAAATAATATTATATACAATATAAAATTACAATATATAATTGTCACATACTATTAATTTATTTTATTAAAGATAAATATATGAATATCATTAATTCTTTTAAAAAAATAATAATTATTAAAAAACATATGTCAGAACAAAGAATAGATAATTTTTTATTTAAAACTTTTAAAAAATTGCCAAAAAGTATGATATATAGAAGTTTAAGAATAGGTAAAATAAAAATAAACAAAAAAAAAGTACATCCATATTATAAGTTAAAAATTAATGATAATATTACATTTTTTTCTATTAATATTGAAACAAAAAAAAAAAAAATTAATTTATCAAAATCTATTATACAATTATTTATTAAAAATATCTTATTTGAAGACAATGATTTAATTATTTTTAATAAGCCTTATGGTTTCGCTGTACATGGAGGAAGCGGGATAAGTTATGGAGTAATTGAAATATTTAGAAAAATTCGTTCTGATTTAAAATTTCTTGAACTTGTACATAGAATTGATAAAGAAACTTCAGGAATATTAATTCTTTCAAAAAAACGTTCAATTTTAAAAAAAATGCATATAAATTTACGTGAAAAAAAAATATATAAAGAATATTTAGCTATTTTACATGGATATTGGTCTAAAAAAAATAAAATAGTTAAACTTCCATTATTAAAAAAAAAAAACATTAAACAAAAAAAAAAAGTTTGTGTTCATAAAGAAGGAAAATTAGCACAAACAAATTTTGAAATAAAAAAATATTTAAATAATAAAACATTAGTAAAAATTATACCAATCACAGGAAGAACACATCAAATTAGAGTTCATACTGCACAATTTGGACATCCTATTGTGTTTGATAACCGATATGGAAAAATAGAAAAAAAAAAAAAAAAAATTATTAAAAAAAATAGTAGATTATTGCTTCATGCATTTAAAGTTTCTTTTCTTCATCCCAGAAATAATGAAAATTTTTCTATTACAGCACCATTGGATAAAAAATTTCAAAATTGTTTAAAATATTTTTCAAAAAATATTTTTTAAAAATTTTCTAAAATATTAAAAAATATTTGAATAATTATATTATATAAAAAATTTTACAAAAAGAGGAAAAAATGGCTGTACAAAAAAGTAAGCCTAGTAGGGCAAAAAGAGGAAAAAGAAGGTCTCATGATCATGTAATTCAGCATGCATTATCAATAGATAAATTATCAAAAGAAATACATATTCGACATCATATAACTAAAAAAGGATATTATAAAGGTAAAAAAACATTATTATTTCATTTATTGTCAAAATAAAAGTACAGTAATTTTAACATGTATAAATAATTAATTAATGAAATAAATTTTTTATTTAAAAAAAAATATTAAATTAAAATATGATAAACTATATATTATAGTATATTTCTTAAAAATTTTTATATTTCATTAAAAATAAAATATTTTTAATGAAATATTTAAATATTTTTTAAATTAATATTCTAATTAATAATTAAAATATAAAAAATTTATATTTATTATTATAAATAATATATATAATTAAAATTTAAATATTATATGAAAAAATATTCAGTAATTTTTCCAGGAAATGGTTTACATAATATGGAATTTTTAAAATTTTTTTTTAAAAAATATAATATTATTCAAGAAATATTTAATGAAGCATCTGATATATTACATATAAATATATATAAAAAATTTTTTCAAAATAAAAATTATTTAATTAATTATAAAGATATATATCAATTAATATTTATTTCTTCTATTTCCATATATAAATTATTAAAACAAAAAATATATTTAAATCCATATATAATGGGTGGACACAGTTTAGGAACATATTCAGCTTTAGTTTGTAATAAAAATATCTTATTTAAAGATTCTCTTAGAATCATTCAAATACGTAACAAAATATTATTATTATCAGCAAAGAATAATCGATTATTAACTCTGGTTATTATTGGTTTAAATTATACAATCATAAAAAATATATGTATATTAGTATCAACAAAAAAAAATAAAGCATTTATATCAGCAATTAATTCAAATACACAAATTACCATAACTGGAAATTATTCTACTGTGTATACAGTAGGAAAAATTTGTAAAAAACAATTTTTAGTAAAAATTATTCGATTACCAATGGTTTTTAGTTCTCATTGTGAACTTTTAAAAAAATATAAAAAAAGATTTTCTTATTATTTAAAAAAAATAAAAATTTTTGAAAGAAAACGTCCAATTATTAGTAATAATGATTCTAAACTATTATATTCAAAAAAAGATATATTTAATTCTTTATTAAAACAAATATATACTAAAATTCAATGGAATGACAATATTAAAAAAATAATTTCTATAGGTATAAAAATCTTCATTGAAATAGGACCTGGGCAAATATTAAGTAATTTAAATAAAGAACACAAAAAAATTTTGTCATATCCTACTAATAGTAATAAAAAATTATTATTAGTAAAAAATATAATAAAAAAACTATGAAAAAAAAAATTGCTTTAATTACAGGAGCTAGTGGAGGAATAGGAAAAAGTATTTCTAAAGAACTAATAAGAAAAGGAATATATGTAATAGGAACTACTACTACGAGAAATGGACTAAAAAAATTAAATAAAACATTTAAAAAAAAAGGAACTGGAGTAATAATTAATTTTCTTAAAATATCTATTATTAAAAAAAAAATAAAAAAAATAATTAAAAAATTTCATACTATTGATATATTTATACATAATGCTGGTATTATAAATGATAGTTTATTAATTACAATGAAAGATACAGAATGGAATAATGTTATAAATATAAATTTATCTACTATATTTTATATTACTAAAATACTTTTACCAAATATGATAAAAAATCGGTATGGCAGAATAATAATAATTAGTTCTATAATTGGTTCTCTTGGGCAAAGTGGACAAACAAACTATGCTGCATCAAAATCTGGATTAATTGGATTTTCAAAATCCTTAGCTATAGAAGTAGCTTCAAAAGGAATTACTGTCAATGTAGTATCTCCTGGATATATCATGACAAATATGACAAAAAAATTTTTATTGGCTAATAAAAAAAACATTTTAAAAAAAATACCAGTAGGTTTTCTTGGAAGAACAAAAGATATTGCTTATGTTGTATCTTTTTTATCTTCTAAAAAATCTTCATATATAACAGGACAAAATATTCATGTAAATGGAGGAATGTATATAGATCTTAATACATAAATAAAAATTTCACTCTATATAAAATAGATTTTTCTTTTTTTTGATAATAATTTTTGAGATAAATATATGAAAAATATCAACTATCGTGTAAAAAAAATAATTGCAAAACAATTTCAAATTAATATTAAAAAAATTTCATTAAATAATAATTTAAAAAATGATTTAAAAATTGATTCATTAGATTTTGTAGAATTAATTATGTTATTAGAAGAAGAATTTAACATTAAATTATTTGATATTGAAGCGGAAAAAATAAAAAAAATTAAAGATATAATTCCGTATATAAAAAAAAAAAAACTAAAAGAATAAATATTCTTATGAACCTCTATCCTTGGTTAGTTAACTACTATAAAAATATAATTAAAAAATATCACATTAGTAAACTTCATCCAATTATTTTAATAAATTCACCGATAGGAACCGGAATATCAAATTTGATTTTAAACATTTGTCAATGGATATTATGTCTTTATAAAAACAAAGAAAAATATTGTAATAATTGCTCATCTTGTTTATTAATAAAAAATAATGTACATCCAGATTTTTATTTTATTAAAAATAGTTTTAGAAAAAAATATATTAAAATTAATAAAATTAGAAATATAATTAAATGTATATATCAAATGTCTCAACAAGGGAAGGAAAAGATTATTTATTTCCAAAATATTAATTATCTTACTCCTGAAGCAAGTAGTTCTCTATTAAAAACATTAGAAGAACCTCCAAAAAATACTATATTTTTTTTACGTACTACAAATATCTCAAAAATTGATCATACGATTAAAAGTAGATCTATAATCTATTATATTAATACTTTAGATGAAAATAAAAATTTATTTTGGTTAAAAAAAAAAAATAAAAATTATAAAAAAAAAAAAATATTAACAGCATTAAGAATAAATAATAATATACCATTAATTACACATAAATTTTTAAATACATATTTATTAAATGAAAGAAAAAATTTTATGTTAGAAATATATAATAATACAATTAATAAAAGTAACGTTAATTTAATACAATTAATTAATACATATCACGAAGATAAAATAGCTAACTGGATTATTTGTTTAATATTAGATGTTATAAAATACAAAACATATAATTCTAAAAAAATAATAAATTTAGATCAAATTAAGTTAATTAAAAAAATTGCGAAAATTAATAATATTAAAAAATTAAATAAACATATAAAATCTTGGATTATATATAAAAGAATATTATTTTATTCAGATTATATTGATAAAAAATTAATTTTTACAGAACAAATTTTATTATTTTCAACTCTTTTATAAAAAGAAATTATATATTTAATATCTTTTAACAAGGAAATAAAAATGTTTTTAATTGATACACATTGTCATATTCATAATATATGTCAATTAGATAAAAAAATGAATTTAGATAAAATTTTAAAAAATGCTTATAAAAAAAATATAAGAGCATTTTTATCCGTATCAACTTCTATTTTAGATTTTTACAATTTATTGAAACTTACTAAAAATTATAATAATATTTTCTTATCTTGTGGTTTACATCCTAATTATTTTCATACAAATGAAGATCTCAAAAAATTAAAAAAAAATATTAATAATAATAAAGTTATTGCTATTGGAGAAACTGGATTAGATTTTTTTAAATCAAAACAAAAAAAAAAAAACCAAATAAAACTATTTGAATATCATTTACATCTATCTAAGAAAAAAAAAAAACCAATTATTATACATAATAGAAATTCTGATAAAGAATTATTAAATATATTAATTTCTAAAAAAGAAAAATTATATTCTGGAATAATTCATTCCTTTACTGGAAAAAAAAAATTTGCAAGAAAATTATTAGATTTAGGATTTTATATATCTTTTTCTGGTATAATAACATTTAAAAAATCTGAAAAACTAAGAGAAATTTTAAAATTTATACCATTAAATAGATTATTAATAGAAACAGATTCTCCTTACTTATCTCCCGAACCTTATAGAGGAAAAAAAAATCAACCATCATTTTTATATTTTATCGCTAAATGTATTCAAAAATATATAAAAATAGATTTTTTGAAATTTATTAAAATACTAAAAAAAAATTTTTTAAGATTATTTCAATTAAAAAATAATATTTATTTTTTACAATAAAATATAGTTTTTTTTATTAAAAAGTTTATAATAAATAAAAATTCTAAATTTAAATTAAGAAATTAATTTAAATTTACAATATTTTATTAAAATTTTAATAAAATATTAAAAAAAATATATATAAAATATCTAATTTGTATTAGAATAGGTACAATTATAAAATTAATTAAATATTAAAAATATTTAATATAATTTAAACGAAAGTTTTATAAAAATAAAAATTTTATAATAATTTTCATATTATTAATAATAATAAATTTATATATTTATTATATATAAAGTATTAAATTTATTATTTCAATTATAAAAATATATATTATGTTTGCACTAATTCATATTAAAACAATGATATTTTTATATAATATATTATAATTTTCAATATAAAAATATTATATAATTATAAATATAATCTAAATATTTTCAAAGCTTCAAAAAAAATAAAAATCTTTATTTTGATTAATTCAAATAAAGATTTTTAAAAATCTGCATGCCTAATCGTTCTCGGAAATGGAATAGATTCTCTAATATTTTTAATACCAGTAATAAAAATAATTAATCTTTCTAATCCCAAACCAAAACCAGAGTGTGGTATAGTTCCATATTTTCTTAAATCTTTATACCAAGAATAATTTTTTGAATTTAAACCTACTTTATTCATATTTTTTTCTAAATACATGATTCTATCTTCTCTTTCTGATCCTCCTATTATTTCTCCTATGTTAGGAACTAAAATATCAAAAGCAGCAACAGTTTTGTTATCGCTATTCATACGCATATAAAAAGCTTTTAATAATCTTGGATAGTTTCTTACTATTACAGTAGATTTAAAATATTTATGTACTAAATATTTTTCATGACTTGAAGATAAATCTTCTCCCCAATTAATATTTTCATAAGAAGAATTTTTATTTTTTTGTAAAATATTAATAACTTCGCTATATTCAATATTAATAAAATCTTTATATAAAAAATCATTTAAATATGAAATAATGTTACGATTTAATTTTTTTTGTAGAAAAATTAAATCAGAAATACAATTATCTAAAACATAACTAATAGAAAATTTTAATAATTTTTCTGCAAATTTAGAGATATCATTAATATTTGAAAAAGCTTTTTCTACTTCTAACATCCAAAATTCTGTTAGATGTTTTTTAGTATTTGAATTTTCTGCTCTAAAAATAGGTCCCAAAGAATAGACTTTAGATAAAGCACATGCATAAGCTTCTAATGTTAATTGTCCAGAAACAGTTAAAAAAACATCTTTTTTAAAAAATTTTTTATTATTATTATTGGTGTATTGGTTATTATTATCTAACATAGATACTTTAAACATAGAACTAGAACCTTCTGTATCAAGACTAGTAATAATAGGAGTTGATACCCATAAATATTGCTTGTTAAATAAAAATAAATTTAAAGATTGAAAAACTATATTTCTAATTCTAGAAATAGCACTAATTAAATTTGTACGTGGTCGTAAATGACAAAATTTTCTAAGATGTTCTATAGTATGTTTTTTTGCTGATATAGGATATTTTTCAGGATTTTTTATCCAACCAATTACTTTAATTTTATTAGATTGAATTTCATAAATTTGTAAATTTCCTGGAGATAAAACTAAAACTCCAGATATAATAACTGAACAACCTGTAGTAAGTTTAATAATTTCTGTTACATAATTATATAAAGATTTTTTAGCAATAACTTGAATAGTATTAATTGATGATCCATCAGTTATAGTTAAAAAAGATATTCCTATTTTTGAAGTTCTTTTACTTCGAATCCATCCATTAATTGTAATTTCTTTATTTAAATATTTTTTTTTTGTATAAATGTCTAATATAGAAGTTATAGGCATTATTGTCACCTTTATTAAAAATTAATTTTAAAATTTATAATATATATATAATTATTTATATATAAATTTTTTAATAATGTTAATAATCATTATTTCTAATAGAAAAATAAAATACTAAATTTATTTAAAAATATATTTATTTAATAAATTGTCGATATATTGTATCTTTACAATGTATTGAACAACAAGAACTTAATTGTATTGAACAAAAAACACATTGAATAAATAAATGATTACAAGAACTATTATAGCAATTAATATGTAAACGATTTGTATATTTATTACAATTAATACATTTAGAAAAAATATCATTTGTGATTTTAATTGATAAACGAGCATCAAAAACAAAAATTTTTCCTTGAAAATAATTAGGTAAATTATATTTTTTTGTTTGTTTTATATATTTTAAAATACCCCCATGTATTTGATATATTTTTGAAAATCCATAATTTTTTAGAAGTACTGTAGATTTTTCACATCGTATTCCTCCAGTACAATACATAATAATTTTTTTTTTTTTGTATAATTTTAAAGATTCTGGTAATTTTTTTAATTGTTCACGAAAAGTATTTGCAGGAATAGTTAAAGAATTATAAAAATGACCAATTTCATATTCATAACTATTACGCATATCAACAAAAACACAATCTTTATTAAAAATATATTTATTTACTTTATGAGCTGTTAAATAAATTCCATGATTTTTATTATTAAAAAAAAAATTTTTTATTTTACTAGATACAATTTGTTTTTTTATTTTTATTCTTAAATCAAAAAAAGCAATCTGTTTTTTTTCAATAGAATAATTTATATACATTTTTTTAGTTTTTTGATTAATATTTTTAAAAAAGTTTTTTATATATTTAAATTTTAAATAAGGAATACTAATCGATGCATTTATACCTTCTGTAGAAATGTATATTCTCCCTAAAATATTTTCTTTTACTAAAATTTTTTTAATAAAAAATAATAATTTTTCAGGATTAGAAATAAAAAAATATTTATAAAAAGAAGCTATAATATATTTTTTGTTTTTATAATTTTGATAAATATTTTTTAAATTAGAATTTAAAACTAAACAATTTTTTTTATATATCATGTATAATCCAATTTTATTCAAAAAAAACTATTTTTAAAAATATTTTTAAAATTAAATTTTTTTTAATAATATTTTTTTTTGATAATTAATTTTTTTTAAAATACTATAATTTCTTTTTAACAAACTTCTTTTTTCTTTAATTAAATTTGAAGGAGCATGAATTAAAAAATTAGTATTTAAAAATTGAGTTTTTAATATTTTAATTTGTTTTTCAAGAAAAATAATTTTTTTATTTAAACGTTTTAATTCTAAATCAACATTTAAAAAAGAATTAATAGGAATAAATATTTCCATATTATCAATAAATCGAACAATGGATGATGGAAGATTAGAAATTTTATTAATTTCAATAATTAATTTTAAATAAGCTATTTTTTTTAAAAAAATATTATTTTCTTGTAAAAAAATTTTTTTATTAAATGGAATATTTTTTAAATAAATTATTAATAAAGTTGTTCGAGAAACTCTAGTATCTAACCGAACACAGCGAAGAATAGAAATAATTTTTTGAAACCAATTCATAAATTTTTTAATATATATATTATTTAATCCTATATTATATATAGGAAAAGAATTCATAATTATTTTTGAATTAAATTTTTTATTTAATTTTTGTAACATTTTCCAAATATATATACTAATATATGGCATAATTGGATGTATCAATAGTATAATTTTTCTTAATAAAATACATAATGTATTTTTAATTGAATTAATTTCACAATTAAAACCATTTTTAAAAATAGGTTTAATCATTTCTAAATATTGATCACAAAATTTGTTCCATATAAATTTATATAATACAACTGAAATATTATCAAATCTAAATTTTTTAAAAAAAAAATGATATTTTTTAATAACATCATTTAATTCAATTAAAATCCATTTATCTATTAAAGTAAAAGAAAAATTCTTCTTAAATACATGTTTACTAATATTTTTAATAACAAAACGACTCGCATTCCATATTTTATTACAAAAGTTTTGAAAACCTTTCAAACGATTCATATCCCAACTAATATTTCTACTAGTAGATGCTAAGGATAAAAAAGTATAACGTAATGCATCCACACTATGTTTAGAAATTCCGTCTGGAAAATTTTTTTTAGTACTTAATTTTATCTGTTTTATCTTTTTTTCATTAAAAGAATTATTTATTCTTTTATGAATTAAATCAGATAAATGAATTCCATTTACCATATCTATTGGATCTAGTGTATTTCCAAAAGATTTAGACATTTTTTTTCCTAATTCATCTCGTATTAATCCAGTAATATATATTTTTTTAAAAGGAATTTGAGGATTTCCATTTTTATCTTTTATGATATGCATTGTAATCATAATCATTCGAGAAATCCAAAAAAATATAATATCAAAACCACATACTAAAATATTAGTAGGATGAAAATCATTAAATTTTTTAATATCTATAGGCCAACCTAATCCAGCAAAAGTCCATAAACTAGAAGAAAACCAGGTGTCTAAAACATCAGGATCTTGATAAAGAAAAACGTCATTCTTTAAAAAATATTTTTTTCTAACTGATGATTCATTTTTTCCAACATATATATTATTTTTCTTATCATACCATACTGGAATTTGATGTCCCCACCATAATTGACGTGAAATACACCAATCTTGAATATTATACATCCAAGATAAATACATATTTTTATATTGTTTAGGTATAAATTTAATTTTTTTTTCTTCTATAGCTGTAATAGCAATTTTAGCTAATGATTTAGTACTTAAATACCATTGATTAGTTAACATGGGTTCTAAAATTGTTTTACTACGATCACCATAAGGTATTCCTATTTTATAAGAAACAGATTTTTTTAAAAAATTTGTTTTTTTTAATTTTGAAAGTATAATTTTTCTTGCAATAAAACGATCTTTATTTTGCAAATCTTTAGGGATATCAGAATCAAAAATATTTGTTTTTTTTCCCGTATAATCAAAAATATTTAATTTTTTTAATATTTTTCCGTTTTTTTTAAAAATATTAATCATTGGCAATTTATTACGTACTCCAATAGAATAATCATTAAAATCATGAGCTGGAGTAATTTTCATGCATCCTGTTCCTTTCTTAATATCTATATTAATATCACTAATTATAGGAATAATTCGATTAATAATAGGAACATAAACTAAAGATCCAATATATTTTTTATATCTTATATCATTAGGATTAACAGCTAAAGCAGTATCTCCTAATAATGTTTCTGGGCGTGTTGTAGCAATAACAATATATTTTTCATATAAGTTTTTTTTATTTTTTTTTTTTACAAAAAAATACTTAATATACCACATAGTATTATTACTAATTTTATTTTCTACTTCTAAATCAGAAATCACAGTTTTTAATTGTGTATCCCAATATACTAATTTCTTACTTCTATATATTAAACCATCTTCATATAATTTTATAAACACTTTATTAACAGCAATAGAAAAATTTGAATCTAATGTAAAACGTGTTTTTTTCCAATCAATTAAAAGACCAAGTCGTTTAATTTGATTAAACATAATCAATTCAGATTTTTTTTTCCAATCTAAAATTTTTTTTACAAATTCTTTTCTTGTATATAAATTTTTATTTTTTCCTTCTTTATGTAATAAATAACGTTCTACTACCATTTGTGTAGCAATTCCAGCATGATCTGTACCCATTTGTAATAATGTGTTTCTTTTACACATGTGTTTATATCGTATTAAAACATCCATAATAGTCTGTTGAAACGCATGACCCATATGTAAAGAACCAGTTATATTAGGGGGTGGAACCATAATACAAAAACTTTTTCCTTTAAAATAATAATTTTTATGAAAAAAAAAATTATTATCATTACAATATTTTTGTACTTTTTTTTCTATAACATCGAAATCATAATTTTTTTTCATAATTTTCTTCAATAAGAAATATTTATCTAAAATAAAATAAAAAATTTTATTATAAATAATTTAATTTATAAAAATATTAAAAAATTTATTTTTATACAATAAACATGATTTAATAATTATTAATATAAATATATTTAAAAAATATTTGTATATTAATATTTTAAATATTTAATTAAAAAAAAATTTTCAAAAACAATTTTAACATTTTTTTATAAATAAAAAAAATAATTTTTTATTAAAAATAATATATGTTTATGTATATTTTAAAAAAAAATTTAATAAATTAAATTGTTTTTTTTAATAAAACATTTGTTTATAAAAATATATAATTAAAATATAATATATTTATTTATAAAATAATTATTTTTTAAATTTTATAAAATTCTTTAATATTTAAATTATTAATAAATTTTTAATAATATATTTATATATGAGATATATACATGAATACAATTTATAAAAAAAGTTTTTTAAAATTATCAGATCTTAATTACCAAGAAATTATTTATTTAATTAAATTATCAAAATTTTTTAAAAAAAAAAAAAAAGATAAAAAGGAAAAAAAATATTTAAAAGGAAAAAATATAGTATTAATTTTTGAAAAACAATCTACTAGAACTAGATGTGCATTTGAAGTAGCTGCTTACGATCAAGGAGCTAATACAACTTATTTAAGTCCTACAGATACACATATGGGATATAAAGAATCAATTCATGATACTGCTAAAGTATTAGGAAAAATGTATGATGGAATACAATATCGAGGTTATCATGATAATATTCTTAAAAAAATACAAAAATATTCAAAAATACCTGTTTGGAATGGATTAACTAATACATTTCATCCTACTCAAATTTTAGCAGATCTATTAACTATGACTGAAACATTACCAAAAAAATCAATTCAAGAAATTACATGTGCATATATAGGTGATGCTAAAAATAATATCGCAAATACATTATTAGAAGCTGCTAATATAACTGGATTAAAATTAAATATAATCTCTCCAGAAAACTATTGGCCTAAAAAAAATATTAGAGATATAAAAAATAAAAAAAATATACTTTATACTAAAAATATAGAAAAAGGCGTATATAAAGTAGATTTTATTTATACTGATGTATGGGTGTCTATGGGAGATAAATCAATGAAATGGAAAAAAAAAATAAAAGAATTATATGATTATCAAGTTAACCAAAAAATGTTGAATATGACAAAAAATTCAAATGTAAAAATACTTCATTGTCTTCCTGCTTTACATGATAAAGAATCTACATTAGGATTAAAAATACATAAAAAATATAATTTAAAAAATGGATTAGAAATTTCTAATAATGTTTTTTTTTCTAAAAAAAATCTTTGTTTTGAACAATCAGAAAATAGATTACATACAATTAAAGCCTTATTAGTTTCATGTTTGCATAAAAAAAAAATTTTAATATAAAATATTCATTTATATATTTGGATATAATATAATAATATAAAAGAGAAACTTATGTTTAAAAAAAATATAGTATTTGGTCCTTATTCACCTTGTATAAAAATTAATAATTTATTTTTCTTTTCTGGGCAAATTCCTATATGTTTAAAAACAGGATTAATGCCTAAAAATTTATCTGAACAAACTATTTTAACATTAAAAAACATTAAAAGATTATTATATAAAAATAAATTAAATATAAAAAACATAATTAAAACTACTATTTTTACAACAAATATGGATAAATTAAATGAAATTAATTTATCCTATAAAAATTTTTTTAAAAAATATACTAATGTATATCCTGCACGATCATGTATTGGCATATCAAAATTACCTAAAAAAGCAAAAATAGAAATAGAAGTAATAGCAGCTTTATGAAATAAATATGCCACTTAGTGGCATAAAATTGATATTTTAAAAAATAAAAATATATAATTCAATTTTATAAAAAAAATAAAAAACAAATTAATTTTATATTCTTTTACTTTTTATAAATTTTCTTCTTTTATTTTCTTTTATTTGAACAACAGATGACATTAATTTTATATTTATTGGTTTATTTAAAATACGTGTATGTAATAAACGTGTAAATAAATGTTTTGAATAACTTTTTGGTAATTCAATAGTGGAATAATTAGAAAAAAGTCTAATATTTCCAATTAATCTACTGCTAATATCACCTTCATTTGCTATAGCTCCTACAATATGACGAACTTCTACTCTATCATTACGACCTATATCAATACGATATAAAATCATATCTTCCATCTTTTTATAATTTTTATTAGATTTATTGTTTAAAAATCTTCTATTATTTGTATATTTTTTTTGATTATTAAACGAAATAAAAGAATTTCTTTTAAAAGAAAGAGGAGAAGATTTTTTATCAGGTGGAATAATAAGGGGTCTTTCATTTTGAACTAATTTTAATAATGCTGCAGATAAATTTTCAAAATTCCAACCATCTTTTAATTTTAATTTTGATAATAATGATTTATATAATTTTAAATTTTTATTATTTAATTGTTCCTGAATTTTATTTGAAATATTTTGTAATCTTTTTTCTATTAGAATTTCAGATTTAGGTAATTGAATTTCATGAATAGGATGTTTAATGATTCTTTCAATATTTTTTAATAATCTATATTCTCTATATTCAACAAATAACAATGCACGACCAGTTCTACCAGCTCTACCAGTTCTACCGATTCTATGCACATATGATTCTGCATCAGTAGGAATATCATAATTAATAACAAAACTAATTCTATCAACATCTAAACCTCTAGCTGCAACATCAGTAGCTATTAAAATATCTAATTTACCATTTTTTAAACGTTCTAAAGTTTGTTCTCGTAATACTTGATTCATATCACCATTTAAAGCAGCACTATTGTATCCGTTTTTTTCTAATGCTTCTGATACTTCTAAAGTAGCATTTTTTGTACGAACAAAAATTATAGTAGCAGAAAAATCTTCTACTTCTAAAAATCGAATTAAAGCATCAGTTTTTCTTCCTCTTACAATCCAATAACTTTGTTGAATGTCGGGACGAGTAATACCAGTAGATTGTATTTTTATTTCTTTTGGAGTATTCATAAATCTTCTAGATATTCTACGAATAATATTAGGCATAGTAGCTGAAAATAATGCTGTCTGATGTTTTCGAGGTATTTTTGACATTATAGTTTCAACATCTTCTATAAAACCCATACGTAACATTTCATCAGCTTCATCTAAAACAAGACTAGAAAGATGAATTAAACTTAAAGTTCCTCTTTTTAAATGATCTAATAATCTACCTGGTGTTCCTACAATAATTTGAGGACCTCTTCGTAATGCATGTAACTGTATTTCATATCTTTGACCACCATATAAAGCTAATACTTGTGTTCCTATTAAATATTTAGAAAAATCAGAAAATGATTTAGCTACTTGTACAGCTAATTCACGTGTAGGAACTAATACTAAAATTTGTGGAAATTTTAAAGAAATATTAATATTATTTAATAAAGGTAAAGCAAAAGCTGCAGTTTTTCCACTACCTGTTTGAGCCATTCCTAAAACATCTTTTCCTGATAATAAATAAGGAATACAAGCAGATTGAATAGGAGAAGGTTTTTCATAACCTAATATTTTAAGAGATTTTAATAAAAAAGAATTTAATCCAAAAACAGAAAATGAGAGATGAATTTGTGTCATTCAGAGTATAAGCCTCTTATTTTTGCAACAATGGCCAGTCTACAATTCATATTTTTATAAAATATAAAATATATTTTTTATTTAAAAGTATACCGGCTAAATTGAATGTATATAAATTTTTAAAAAAACAAAAGTAATTTTAATAAAAAAAAATTTTATTAAAATTCTTAATGTTTTTTAATAAATTCATTAAGAATTTATTATACAATAAAATTATCTAATAAGATAGTACATATATTTTATTCAAAATATAAACAAATTTTTTTTAAAAAATATAAATTTTAAATATTCTTCATACTTAATCTTATTCGACCTTGTCGATCAACCTCTAAAACTTTTACAAAAATAATTTGATTAATTTTTAAATGATTTATCACTTTATCAATTCTTTTATTAGAAATTTGAGAAATATGAATTAATCCTTCTTTACCAAATCCGATAGAAACAAAAGCTCCAAAATCTAAAATTCTTGTAACTTTTCCTGAATAAATTTTTCCTATTTGTATATCTTCAGTGATTTCTTGTATTCTTTTAATTGCATATTTAGCTTTTTCACCATTAATTGCAGAAATTTTTACTATTCCATCATCTTTAATTTCAATAACAGTACCAGTTTCTTCTGTCAGCATTCTAATAATTGAACCTCCTTTTCCAATAACATCTTTTATTTTTTCTGGATTTATTTTTATAGTATAAATTCTAGGAGCAAATTTTGAAATATCACTTCTAGGAATTTGTAAAGTATTTTCCATAATATCTAATATTTTTAATCTAGCTGATTTTGCTTGATATAAAGCAGATCTAATAATATCACTAGTAATTCCAGAAACTTTAATATCCATTTGTAAAGCAGTAATACCTAATCTACTTCCTGATACTTTAAAATCCATATCACCTAAATAATCTTCATCACCTAATATATCAGAAAGAATTATATAAGAATCATTTTCTTTAATTAAACCCATTGCAATTCCAGCAATTGCGGATTTAATAGGAACTCCAGCATCCATTAAAGCTAAAGATGCACCACAAACAGAAGCCATAGAAGAAGATCCATTAGATTCAGTTATTTCAGATACTAAACGAATTGTATATGGAAAATCTTCAATATTTGGCATAACAGCTAAAAAACTGCGTTTAGCTAACTTACCATGTCCTATTTCTCTTCTTTTTGGAGATCCTACTATTCCTATTTCTCCTACTGAATAAGGTGGAAAATTATAATGAAATAAAAAATTATCTGTTCTGTCTCCTAATAAATCATCTAAATTTTGTGCATCTCGAGATGTCCCTAAGGTTGCTGATACTAAAGCTTGTGTTTCTCCTCGAGTAAAAAGAGCAGATCCGTGAACTCTTGGTAATATACCTGTTCTTACATCTATTTTTCTAACCTCATTGTTGATACGACCATCTATTCTTAATTTTCCTTTTAAAATACGTTTTCTTACAATATTACGTTCTAAAAAATAAATACTTTCTTCAATTTTTGAACTAGTTAATTGACTATCGTTGTTTAATAATTCTGAAGTAACTTTTTGTTTAATATCATTTAATTTTTTTAATCTCTCTTTTTTCTTTAAAATATAATATGCTTTATTAATGTCTTTTTTTATTTTTTTAGAAATTAAATTAAATATCTGTTTATCAGGTTTATAAATATTTTTATATATATTTGGTATTTTATTTGCTTTATCAGAAAACAAATAAATATTATCAATTAACGATTGTTGAGATTCATGACCAAATAATATAGCATTTAAAATATTATCTTCAGACAATATGCTAGCTTCAGCTTCTACCATAAAAATAGTATTTTTAGTTCCAGAAACTACTAAATCTAAACTACTTTTTTTTATTTTTTCTATAGAAGGATTTAAAATATATTTATTATTTAAAAAACCAATACGAGCTGCACCAATAGGACCTAAGAAAGGTAATCCTGATAAACATAATGCTGCAGATGAACCAATTATAGAAATAATATCAGGATTAATTTGTGGATTTACAGAAATAACTGTTGCAATAATTTGCACTTCATATAAAAAATCTTTAGGAAATAAAGGTCTAATTGGTCTATCAATCAATCGAGAAATTAAAATTTCATTTTCACTAGGTCGTCCTTCACGACGAAAAAATCCACCGGGTATTCTACCAGCAGCATAAGTTCGTTCTTGATAATTTACTACTAAAGGAAAAAATTTTTGCCCAGGAATAGTAGTATTATCACTAACAATAGTTATTAATACTGTAGTATCATCCATACTTGCTAAAACTGAAGCAGTAGCTTGTCGAGCTATTACTCCGGTTTCTAAAATAATATTATGTTTTCCATACTTAAATTTATGTATAATTGGTTTTAACAAAATTAATATCCTTAAAATAAAATAATTTGAAAATATATTTATATCTATTAAAAAATTTTTAATAATAAATTTATTTATTTAAATAAAAAATAACCTAAATATATAGAAAAAAGCTATATTAGCTCTTTTCTATAAATAAAATTTATACTCAATTTATTAATAAAAATTTATTAATATAAATTACTTTACATAAAATTAATGACGTAAACCTAATTTTTTAATTAGAAAAAGATAATTTTCATATTGATTAGATTTTAAGTAATCTAATAATTTTCTACGACGAGAAACCATATTTAATAATCCTTTTCGACCACAATGATCTTCTTTATGCAATATAAAATGTTTTTGTAAATAATTTATTTTTCTAGTTAATAATGCAATTTGAACAGATGAAGATCCAGTATTAAGATAAGATTTTCCATATTTCATTACTAAATTCTTTACTTTTAATGTATCTTTTAGCATATATATCCTATATTTAATTTGTAATATACTTTATATAAAAATATTATTTAAATAATAAAAATTAACTACATAAAACACATTTTGGAGTTAAAATTCCAAATTTATTAATTTTACCTATTCCTAAAAATATATTATTTTTTTTAGTTATAACTTGAACTAATCCAATAGTAGAAAAGAAATTCAACGCAATCTTTATTTTTTTTTGAAAGTTATTTATATCAGAATGTAATATTTTTATTATAGGATACTTAAAAAAAAAAGAACTTACAGGTAATAAAAATGTATTTAACATATTAAACAAATAAAATTTATGTATTTGTTCTATATTTTTATTTTCTATAAAATGTAAATTTGATAATGTTACTAATTTTGATGAATTATAAGGTTTTATATATAATCGACGTAAAAAAATTACATGTCCTCCGCAAAATAATTTATTACCAATATCATTTACTAAACTTCTTATATAGGTTCCTTTAGAACATATTACTGTAAATTCTAAAAAAGGGTTAACAAATTGAATAAAATTTATTTTATAAATAAATAGTTTTCTTTTTTTTCTTGGAACTAAAATTCCTAATCGAGCATATTTATATAATGGAATTCCATTATATTTAATCGCAGAAAACATAGGAGGAACTTGATAAATTTCTCCAATAAAAGAATTTAAAATTTTATAAATATCATTAGTATTTATATTAATAGATTTAATTTTTAATTTTTTACCAGATAAATCACCCGTAGAAGTAGTTTCTCCTAATTTTGCTATAACATGATATTTTTTTGCTGAATCAGTTAAATATTTAGAAAATTTAGTCGCATTACCAAATAAAATGGGTAACATTCCTGTAGCCATAGGGTCTAAAGATCCAGTGTATCCAGCTTTTTTAGCTAAAAAAATTTTTTTTATCTGTTGTAATATTCCATTAGAAGAAATACCTTTTGGTTTATCTAATAATAATATTCCATTATAATTTTTATTATTTTGAAAAACCATTCATTAACCTATAATATATAATTAGGATATTATTTATTACTAAATTAATTAAATATTTTTAATTAATTCAGAAATAAAAATACCATTAATAAGGGAAGTATCATAAACAAAAAATAATTTAGGAACAATACGCAAATATATTTTTTTATTAAGTAATGAACGAATATATCCAGTTGCATTTTGTAAAATACCTAATATTATTTTAATATTTTTTTTATCATCATAATTAAGAAATGTAATAAATACTTTTGCATAACTTAAATCATAAGATAATTTTACTTCTGTAATAGTAATAAAAGAATTTAATCTTGGATCTCTTAAATTTTTTTGAATAATTACAGCAATTTCCTTATATAAACTACGTTCTAATCTCATAGATCGACTAAAATCTTTTAACATAAAATTTCCTAGTAATATCAATATATTTTTATTTTAAAAAAATGAAGATTTAATTTTTATATTAAAATATAAATATATTATTTTATTATTTGGAATAATTCAATAATATCACTGATTTTAATATCATTATAATTTTTAATTCCTATACCACATTCCATACCGCGACGAACTTCTAAAACATCTTCTTTAAAATGTCGTAGTGATTCTAATTCACCTTCATAAATAACTATGTTATTTCTTAAAATTCTTATTGGATTATTTTTTTTAATTATACCTTCAATTACCATACACCCTGCAATTAATCCAAATTTTGGAGATTTAAATATATTTCTAACTTCTGCTAATCCAATAATTTTATTTTTATTTTTCGGAGTTAATAATCCTAATTTAATATTTTTAATATCATTAATTAAATCATGTATTATAGAATAATATCTAATATCTAAATTTTCTAATTCAATAATTTTTCTTGCGGAAAAATCTGCTCTAATATTAAATCCAATTAATATAGAAGTAGTAGTCATACTAAGAGATACATCAGTTTGTGTAATAGCTCCTACTCCAGACATAATAATATTAATTTTAATAGATTTATCAGATAACAATTTTAAGGAATCTAAAATAGCTTCTAAAGAACCTTGAAAATCAGTTTTTAAGATAATATTTATACTTGATTGATTTTTTATATTAATATTATCAAATAAATGATCAATAGTAGTTTTTTTTTGATTAGAAAATTTTAATTCTCGTAATTTTTTTCTGCGATATATAGAAACAGCTCTAGCTTTTTTTTCATTATTAACAACAGTAAACAGATCTCCAGTATTAGGAACACCAGATAAACCAAAAACTTTAATAGGAATTGAAGGAGATGCAGATAATACATCTTTATCATATTCATTTTTTAGTAATTTAATTTTACCATATTCTAATCCACAAATAACAATATCATTAATATGTAAAATACCTTCAGAAATTATTATTGTTGCTACCGGACCACATTGTTTGTCTAAATATGATTCAATAACTATACCTTCAGCCATGCTTGTATATGAAGATTTTAATTCTAATATTTCAGCTTGAAGTAATATATTAGATAATAAATTATCAATTCCAAAACCTGTTTTTGCTGATACTAAAACAAATATGTTTTCTCCTCCAAATTCTTCAGGAATAATAGAATATTTAATTAATTCTTTTTTAATAATTTCTAAATTATTTTTAGTTTTATCAATTTTATTAATTGCGACTATAATTGGAACTTTAGCATTTTGAGCGTGTTGAATAGCTTCTATAGTTTGAGGCATTACGCCATCATCTGCAGCAGCTACTAAAACAACAATATCAGTAACATTAGTACCACGAGCTCTCATGGCAGTAAAAGCAGAATGTCCAGGTGTATCTAAAAAAGTTATTGTTCCTTTTTTAGTATTTACATGATAAGCACCTATATGTTGTGTTATACCACCTTTTTCTTTAGAAGCAATTTTAGAAGATCTAATATAATCTAATAAAGATGTTTTTCCATGATCTACATGCCCCATAATTGTTACTATAGGTGGTCTTTTTTTTTTTTTAGAAATATTTAAATTACGATTTTTCATTAAAGAAACTTCTAACATATTTTCTTGATGTAAAAATACTTGATAACCCATGTCTTCTGATACTAATTGAGCTGTATCTTGATCTAAAATTTTTTCAGAAGTTGCAGAAATACCTAAATTTAATAAATTTTTTATAACTTTAGAACTTTTAATTGCCATTTTTTTAGATAAATTAACTACTGATATAAAATCTCCTATAATTATTTTTTTATTAAGAATTTTAGACGGTTTAACAAATTTTTGTTGTAATTTAGAATTATATATTTTTGTTTTAGAAATTCTTTTTTTATTAGAAAAAAATCGTTTTTCAGAATTTTTTGAAATAAATATTTTTTTTTTTTTATTATTTTTTATATTTTTTTTATTTTTATTAATATTAGTATTCTCTTTATAGTTGTTTGTTAATTGATTGAAATTTTCTTTTTTTCTTTTTTTTTTAGATTCTAAATTTTTAGAATCTTTTTTTTTAATTCTTAAAATATTTTTTTTATTTAAAATATTACTTTTTAATATTTTTTCTTTTTTTTTTTCAAAAAAAGAATTAATATTTTTTTTATTTTCTTCTTTATTCACAGATTTTAAACTTATAGATGTATTATTTTTTGAACAAATATTTTTTTTTTTCATTAGTATTTTTATTTTTTTTTTTTAAATTTCACTGATTAAATAATCTCTTAAATAATAAATATATTTCAATAAAATATTTAATATAAAAAGTTTTATTTAAATTTTGTTTATTAAAAATCAAATTTTTAAAAAAATTTATATTATATATTAAAAATATTACAAAACTTTTTTAAAAAAATTTAATACTTATTAATATATCTTTTATTATATTAATAAGTATTTTCATATTTTAATTATTTTTATGAATTTTCATTAAACCAACAAATATTCCGAGCTTCCATAATTAATGACCAGCTTGTGCGGAAGAAAAGAAAAGAAATATCATGAAGATCATCAATACTTTGTTCTGCTAGATGTTCTAAAGTACATATTTTTTTTTCTATTAACTGTTGAATAATAAATTTATTAATATTTTTTAAATTTGCAAATTCAGAATTTAAATATTTTTTTTTATATATTTTAATAGATTTCTTTTTGTCATTTTCTAAAATAAATATAGCTTTTTTCTGCATGTTTAAAACAACATCTGTTTTAATTCCTTTAATTGATAATAACTGATTAATAGAAGCATAAGCAATTGATTTAATAGAAGAAAAACCAGAATGAATTACTAATAAAATATCATTTTCTGTAAAATTAAATTTATTTTTTAATATATCAAAAAAATTATTTTTTTTTGATTTTTTTATTTTAATAATAGGATTAGAAGTAATTATATTTAATTCCCATCCAGTTAATTGAGAAGCTAATCTTACATTTTGTCCATTTCTACCAATTGCTTGTGCTAAATTACATAATTTAACTTCTATATTAATTACATGATTAGTATTATCCAAAAAAATAGAAGATACATCAGCGGGTGCCATAGAATTAATAACAAATTTTTTCGGATTATTATCCCATAAAATAATATCAATTCTTTCTCCACATAATTCATTAGAAACAGCTTGAACTCTAGAACCCCTCATTCCTACACATGCTCCTACTGGATCAATTCTCTCATCATATGTGGTAACAGCTATTTTAGAACGTAAACCAGGATCACGTGCAATTGCTTTAATTTCTATAAATTTTTCTCTAATTTCAGGTACTTCAATACGAAATAATTCAATTAACATATCAGATTTTGATCTACTTATAAATAATTGAGCACCTTGTTTTTCATAAGAAATATTATATAATATACCTCTAACTCTATCATTAATTCGAAAATTTTCTCTTGGTAACATATCTTCACGCATAATAATACCTTCAATATTATTACCAACGTCTAAAATAATATAATCTCTACTGATTTTTTTAACAATACCTATAATAATTTGACCTTTTTTTTTATCGAATTTATTAAGAATTATTTCTTTTTCAGCTTCTCTAACTTTTTGTATTATTACTTGCTTAGCAATTTGTGTAGCAATACGATCAAAAGTTACAGAATCAATGCAATCTTCTATATAATCACATAATTGAATTTTTTTATTTTCAAATCGAGCAGCTTCTAATGTAATCTCTTTTGTTGGATTAAATACATTATTAACCACTAACCATCTTCTATATGTATTAAAACTACCTGTACTACGATTTATGCATACTCTAATATTAATATCTTGATTATATTTTTTTTTGGTAGCAATTTCTAAAGCACTTTCTAAAGCTTGAAAAATCTTTTCTCTTGGAATAGATTTTTCATGTGAAACAGCATCTACCACAGATAATATTTCTTTGTTCATATCAGTTATCCTTAAATTAAAAATGGATATATTGAACTAAATAAAGAATTCAAAGAAAAAGAAAATTTTTTTCAATCAAAATAAAAAATAATATTTTTATATACAAAATTAATTTTAATATATTTAAAATCTTATTTTTAATTTTATTTAAAATATTACTAAACTAATTAAATTTAATAATAAAAAACCCCGAATTTTTCGGGGTTAAAATTTTAAATAACTATTTTAAATATAAATACACATAATATAAAAAATAAAAAAGAAAGAAAAAAGAAATACATTCTATACCGAAGATGGGAATCGAACCCATATACTTATTTAAATTAAGTACTATCACCTCAAGATAGCGTGTCTACCAATTTCACCACTTCGGTCAAAATTTTTGTTTTTTCAAATATAAATATTATATAAAATAAGTTAAAATATTTAAATAAAAAAAAACAAAAATATTTTTAATAAAATATATTTTATATATATAAATATCAATATACTTTAATAAAATTTTTAATATAAAATTTATAATAATTACATATGTAAATTGTATATAGCCCAATTACTATATCTACATAAGATTAAACATACCAAAAAAAATATTATTAATAAGATTAATATAACATAAATAAATACATTACTTTTAGAATTTTCAGTAAATAATTGTGATGAATAATCGTTTGTTGTAGTAGATAATTCATTACTAGTACTAGATTGAAATAAAATAATAGCAATTAACATAGAAGAAATAAGGGTAAAAATGATAAATAAAAATGTATACATTTAAAACACCATAAAAATATTTTTTAAAAAAAATTATATATTAATAATTAATATATAATTTTATGCTATTAAAAAATTATTTGTTATTGATAATGAAATTATATTTAAAAAATTAAGAAATTAAATTCTATTAATATCTTAAAATTTTTTTTTAAATAGTAATATAATTTATTTTATAAATAATTATAGTTAAAATTTTCTTTATTAAAAGAGTATACACATTTTTAAAAAATAACAATGATATCTATTCTTTAGAATAGATATCATTGAAATAAATGAAATTAATATATTTTATTAAAAATTTTAATAATTTTTAAAAAATAATTAAAATCATTTTTATGAAAAACATTTGTATAAATTTTTTTTATATTAAATTAATATTTGTAGATATCTTTAAAATCAAAAATATTAATTAATATATTTTTTTTTTTTTTTAAGAACATGTTATTTTCCTTGACATTAAATCTTTAATTTGTGAAGAGTTTATTGTTTCATATTTAAGTAATGCATCTTTCATTGCATGTAAAATATCTATATTTTCATTTAAAATTTTTTTCGCACGTTGATAATTGATATCAATTAATAATTTTACTTCTTCATCAATAATGCGAATTGTTTCATTAGATATAAATTTTGAATTTATAACTGATTTTCCAAAAAAAACTTCTTTATCTTCTTCTGAATATAATAAAGGTCCTAATTTTTCTGAAAAACCCCATCTAGTTACCATTTTTCGAGCTAAATTTGTAGCTACTTTAATATCATGATCAGAACCAGTAGAAACTTTTTTAATACCATATATTATTTCTTCTGCTAATCGTCCTCCATATAAAATAGATATTTGACTTTCTAATTTTTGACGATTAACGTTTAAAACATCATTTTCAGGTAAAAATAATGTCATTCCTAAAGATTGCCCCCTAGGTATAATGGTTACTTTATGAATTGGATCATTATCAGGAACAAGTTTACCAACAATAGCATGTCCAGCTTCATGATAAGCAATTGATTCTTTTTGATGTTCTGTTAAAAATATTGATTTTCTTTCAGAACCCATAATTATTTTATCTTTTGATTTCTCAAATTCTATCATAGAAACTGAATTTTTATTATTACGTGCAGCTAATAAAGCAGATTCATTTACTAGATTTGCTAAATCAGCACCTGAAAAACCTGGTGTACTTTTTGCAAGTACTTCAGGAATAACATCATCAGAAATAGGAATTTTTTTCATATGAATTTTTAAAATATCTTTTCTTCCTTGAATATTAGGTAAAGAAACTATAACTTTTCGATCAAATCTTCCCGGTCTTAATAAAGCGGGGTCTAATACATCAGGACGATTAGTTGCTGCAATTAAAATTATTCCTTCATTACCTTCAAAACCATCCATTTCAACTAAAATTTGATTTAAAGTTTGTTCACGTTCATCATGACCACCTCCAAAACCAGCTCCTCTTTGTCTACCTACAGCATCAATTTCATCAATAAAAATTATACAAGGAGCATATTTTCTTGAATTTTCAAACATATTTCTAACACGAGCAGCACCTACACCAACAAACATTTCAACAAAATCAGAACCGGAAATTGTAAAAAACGGAACATTTGCCTCACCTGCAATTGCTTTCGCTAACAACGTTTTACCAGTTCCTGGTGGACCTACCATTAATATTCCTTTAGGAATTTTACCTCCTAACTTTTGAAATTTTTTAGGTTCTTTTAAATATTCAACTAATTCTGAAACTTCTTCTTTTGCTTCATCACATCCTGCAATATCAGAAAAAGTAATCTTAATTTTATTTTTAGACAATATTTTTGCTTTACTTTTACTAAATGACAAAGCTCCTTTTCTATTATTATTTTGAATTTTTTTCATAAAAAAAATCCATGCTCCAACTAATAAAAATATAGGACACCAAGAAATAATAACAGAAACTAAAATACTTTGTTCTTCCGGAAGAATACCAGTGATACTAATATTTTTTTGTAATAAAGTATCTAATAATTTAGGATCATAAATAGGAATATATGTCATGTACTGAGTTAAATCTTTCCTAGTAACTAAGACTTCTTTTCCATTAATTTGAGCATTTTGAATTTTATTATTATTAACTTCTAATAAAAAATTAGAATAACTAATTTTTTTATTACTTATATTATTAAAATTTATATTTTGAAATAACGAAGTTAATAAAAAAATACCAAAAAACCATAAAATTAAATTTTTAACCATTTTATTCAAATGATAATCTCCACTATATATTATAATATTAAAAATAAAATAAAATTATTTCTTACATCCATAAGCTATAATAAAAACTTCACGAGAATTGACACGAGAAGCATTAGGTTTATAAATTTTTACTAATTCAAATATATTTCGAATTTTTTTCATATATTTATTAAAACCATAACCTTGAAATAATTTAATTATTAAATATCCATTATTTGATAATACATGTCTAGAAATTTTTAATACAATATTACTTAATTTAAACATATTAGAATTATCAATAACAGAATAACCACAAATATTTGGTGATATATCAGACATAACTACATTCCAAGAATATTTGTCTAAAAATAAAAATATTTTTTTTAAGAAATCTGAATTAGATATATCTCCACAAAAAAAAACAATATCTTTTAAAAATCGCATAGGTAAAATATCACATGCAAAAATTTTTCCTGATTTTCCAATTTTTTTTAAAGTATATTCTGACCAACCTCCTGGATTAGAACCTAAATCTATAACATTCATTCCTTTTTTAAATATTTTTTCTGATTCATCTATTTCTTTTAATTTAAACCATGATCTAGATCTTAGTTTTTTTTTATTTCTTTCTTTAATATAAGGATCATTAAAATTTCTTTTTAACCAATTTTTAGAACTTTTACTTCTTTTTTTTAAAATCATTATATTTTTTTTAATAAGATTAAATTATAAAATTTATAAAAATTTTATTTAATTATTTTTAAATATTAATTTAATAAAATTTAAATTATATATAAAAAATTTAAATATTAACTTTTTAAAAATAAATTTTTTACAATAAAAAAATATTTTTACAAAAAATATTTAAGTTTATTATACATAAAAAAACAAATTTCTAAAATTAAAATAAGATTTTTTATATATTAAATTTTTAATTTCAAAAAAAAATTTTTATATAAACAATATTTTTAATTAAATATATTCAATTTTTTTAATAATATATTTTATATAACCTGTAGGTGTATTAACTTTTATAATATCATTTTTTTTTTTTCCAATTAAAGCTCTTGACATAGGTGAATGAATAGAAATTGAAAATTCTTTATAATTTGCTTCATCGTCACCAACAATAGTATATACAAAAATATTACTAGTACTAATTTGCAATACAGTTACTGTAGATCCAAAAATAACAATACCTTTAAAAGGTATTTTAGTAATATCAATTATTTGAGCACGTAATAATTTATTTTCAATTTCACAAATTCTATTTTCACAAAAACTCTGTTCTTCACGTGCTGAATGATACTCTGCATTTTCTTTTAAATCACCTAATTGACGAGCGTTTGCAATTGCTTTTACAATACAAGGTCTAGTAATGTATTTTAATTTTTTTAATTCAGATTTTAATTTATTAAAACCCCGTAATGTCATTGGAATTTTATTAAACAAGCTTATAACTCCTTTATCAAAAAATTTTATATATAAATATTATTTATTATAATATAATAATTCATATTTAAAAATAAATAATAATAAATTTTTATTAAAAAATATAATTTAAAAAATATTTAATATTTTTTTTTAAAAAAAATCTAAAAATAAAAAATATAAAATAATGAATATTATTATTTATAATTATTTATTTTTATTAAATCAATTATAAAATTTATATTTTATAAAAATTCATTTTTTCATTTTAATGAATATTTTAATATTATAATATTTTATGTTAAAATATTTAAATTTATATTATTAATATAATAAAAAATTTTTATATATATTAAAAATAATGTATATTTTTTATTTAAAAAAATTTCTAAATAAAATATATATTAAAATTTTTTTTAAAAAAAAGAGTAAAAATATGAATTTTATTCAATTAAGTAAATTAATTAAAAAAAAATTAAACTTAAAAAAAGTATTAATTTCAAATTATAATAATAATATTTTAATTACAGCAATAGGAAATTTTTTTTTAAATATGAGTTCGTTTGAAAAACAAAAACATATATATAAAGTATTAATACCATATTTTTTAAATAAAACTATACATGCTGTTACTATAAATACATATACTATATCAGAATGGAATAATAAACAAAATAGCAAAAATAATTAAATATTATATTTTTAAAGATATTAAATTATTTTTAATAAAAATCTTTAAAAATCCTAATATTATTAAAGATTTTAAAAATATAATGTATTTTATATTTCAAAATTTATTATTATGTATTTTATATAAAAATTTAATTTTTTAATATTAAAAAGATATTTTTTAAAATATAATATTCTTTATTAAAATTTATATATTAAATATATAATTTAATTTGAAAAATTTTATCAATTAAAATTATTTAATAAATTTAAATGATTTATTAAATCAAATAATTTTGTATAAAATAAACAAAAAAATTTTTTTTGTAGTTAATTATAAAATTTAGAGACATTCATTATGTATGCGATACTTTTAGATCGTAATAAACAATATAAAGTAACATGTGGAAAAATAATTAGATTAGAAAAAATAAAGATGAATATAGGAGAAAAAATAATTTTTAAAAAAATAATATTTTTATCTAAAGATGAGAAAAGTTTTATAGGAAAACCTATTCTATCAGATGTTTATATAGAAGGATTAATATCTAAACATGGAAGAGAAAAAAAAATTAAAATTATAAAATTTCATCGTCGAAAACATTATAAAAAAACTCAAGGTCATAGACAATACTACACAGATGTTAAAATAAAACAAATTATATATTAAATATACAAAAATATATTTTAAAAATATAAGGAATTAAAATGGCACATAAAAAAGCAGGTGGGTCATCAAGAAATGGGCGAGATTCACGTTCAAAAAGATTAGGTATTAAAAAGTATGGAGGTGAATATGTATCTTCAGGAAATATTTTAGTTCGACAAAGAGGAACAAAATTTCATCCTGGAGAAAATGTTAAATGTGGTAAAGATTATACTTTATATTCTATTATAGAAGGTATAGTAAAATTTAAAAAAAGAGGAAAACTAAAAAAAAAATATATAAGTGTAATAAAATTGAATAATTTAAATAAAAAACTTCAAAATCGCCAAATATCTATAAAATATTAATACATATTTCATGATTTAAAACATATTATAAAAGAGAGAAAAACATGAAATTTGTTGATTCTGTTATTATTAATGTATCTGCGGGAAAAGGAGGAGATGGTTGTATTAGTTTTAGAAGAGAAAAATTTGTACCTAAAGGAGGTCCAGACGGAGGAAATGGAGGTGATGGAGGAAATATTTGGATAGTTTCAAATACTAATATAAATACATTAACAGATTATAGAATTAAAAAAATATTTCAATCTGAAAATGGTAAAAATGGTTTAAATTCAAATCGTTCTGGTAAAAATGGAAAAGATATTTATATACCAGTTCCGTTAGGAACCAGAATCATAGATAATGACACTAAAAAAATTATTATCGAAATTTTAAAAATTAATCAAAAATTTTTAGTAGCGAAAGGTGGAAAACGTGGTTTAGGAAATACAAATTTCAAATCTTCTATTAATCAAACACCAAGAAAAAAAACTTATGGTACATTAGGTGAAAACAAAAATATATTATTAGAATTAATATTAATAGCAGATATTGGAACATTAGGTTTACCAAATTCTGGAAAATCTACATTAATAACATCTATGTCTAATGCAAAAACTAAAATAGATATTTACCCTTTTACTACATTAATTCCTATATTAGGAACAGTAAAAGCAAAAAAAAAAAAATTTATTATAGCTGACATACCAGGAATTATTAAAAATGCTTCGTTAGGTATAGGTTTAGGTATAAAATTTTTAAAACACTTATCTCGTTGTAAATTATTACTACATATTATTGATATCACTATAAATAAAAAAAAAATAAACAAAATTAGATATATTATATTAAAAGAATTAAAAAACTTTAATAAAAAATTATTTCAAAAAACTAGATGGTTAATCTTTAATAAAATTGATTTATTAAAACCTAAAAAAATCTCCCAAATAAAAAAATATATAAAAAAAAAAATAGAAAAAAACAAAAAATATTATTTTATTTCAGCAAAAAAAAATATTGGAATAAAAAAATTATCTAAAGATATAATAAAATATTTATATAAAAAAAATAAAGAATATATTTAAAGTAATATAAAAATATTCTTTTTATATTTTAAATATTTTTTTTATAAATTTTATTTATATAAAAACCCGGAAATAAAAACCGGGTTTTAAAAAATAATTATCTTTTTGAAAATTGAGGTTTTTTTCTAGATTTTCGAAAACCAAATTTTTTTCGTTCTACTTTTCTAGAAGTACTTCTTAATGTATTATCATATGAAATTAATGCTCGAGTAATACCTTGACGAATTGCCCCTGCTTGACCAGATATACCACCACCTTTTACAGTAATATAAAAATCGAAAATTTTCAACATATTTACTAAATCTAAAGGTTGTTGGACAATCATGCAGGAAGTTTCTCTACCAAAATATTTTTCTAAAGGACGTTTATTAATAATAATATTTCCATTTCCTTTACATAAAAAAACACGTGCTGAAGAACATTTACGTCGTCCAGTACCATAATTAATATATTTAGACATATGTACTAAAACCTTATTATTTATAAGATATTTTAAATATTTAAAAAAACTGGTTTTTGTGAAATTAAATTATGTTGATTAAATGGAAAAACTTTTAATTTTTTAAAAATTTTTTGACCTAAAGATCCTTTAGGTAACATTCCTTTAATAGCTTTTTTAATTATACGTGTTGGATGATGTAACATCATATATTTAAAAGTATATTTTTTTATACCACCCACATATCCTGAATGATGATAATAAAATTTATTTTTTTCTTTATTTCCTGTAACTACTATTTTAGATGCATTAATAATAATTATATAATCACCCACATCAATATGTGGAGTAAATTCTGGTTTATTTTTTCCCCTTAAAAATATTGATACCTGACTAGCTAGACGACCTAAAATTTTATTAGTAGCATCAATACAATACCAATTTTTTTTAATACTTGTTATTTTAGCAGAAAAACTTTTCATAATATAAATTTCCTATTTATTAAATAATTAAATTAATTATATATATTTTTTTATTATAATATAAAATTATTTTATTTATTTTATTTAATAAAATTATATTAATTAAATACAAATATTCATATAATATATAAAAATATATAATAAATATTTAAAATCGGAGATTAAAATGAAAAAAAAAACTCTTAATTATTTAAGAAGTCAAATAAATTATATTAATTATAAAATAATTAAACTATTATCACAACGAGAATTAATATCAATTGATATTCTTAAAAATAAAATATGTAATAATTTTAAAATTCAAGATAAAAAACGTGAAGTACAATTATTCCAAAAAATAGAAAAAATTAGTAAGAAAAAAAAAATAAATTTAGTATTTATAAAAAAAATTTTTAAATTAATTATAAAAAATTCTATATATATTCAAAAGTTTTGGAATAAAGAAATTTTTAAAAAAAAAAAAATATATAATTGTGGATATTTAGGACCTATCGGTTCATATTCATATATCGCTTTAAATACTCTTATAAGAAAAGAAAAAAAAATTTTTTTAGAAAATGCATACAAAAATTTTGAATCAATTATAACGGATTTAAATAAAGAAATTTGTAAATACGCAATATTACCTATAGAAAATAATATATCAGGAATTATTCCTGAAGTATACGAGATACTAAAAAATCAAGAAGAAATATATATTATTCAAGAAGTATATATAAAAATTAAACATACTTTGTTAACTATAAAAAATAGTATTTTTTCTGAAATCAAGAATGTATATAGTCATCAACAACCATTTAAACAATGTAGTAATTTTCTTAAAAACTTTCCAAAATGGAAAAAACATTGTTTTAATAGTACTTCTGCTGCTATGACTCATTTATTAAAAGAAAATAAAAAAGATACGGCTGTAATTGGAAATATTGTCGGTGGTTCATATTATAATTTAAAAAAAATTGCAACAAATATTAGTAATAAAAAAAAAAACATAACTAGATTTATTCTAATATCTAAAAAACCTAGAAAATTATTAAATTTTGTTTCTAAAAAAATAACTATGTTATTAACAATTATTAAAAATAAAAAAAACAAAAAAAAAATATTAAATATTTTTAGAAAAAAAAAAATAATACTTTTAAAATTAATAAAAAATAAAAATATAAATAAAAAAAAAGAAATAACATATTTTATAGAAATTCAATTAGATATTGAATCAAAGAAAATACAACATTTATTATTTAAAATTAACAAATATACAAAAAGAACAAAATTTTTAGGTTGTTATCCTATTGAAGAAAAATTAAATAATAGTATAAAATAATTGTAAATTAATATTTATTAAAAAATAAAAAATTTTATATTACAATAATAATTATAACTTGTATAAAGGAACAAAATAATAATTATGTTTAATAATTTAACAAAAAAAATAACTAATATTTTTGATAAAATATCATATAAAAGTTATTTAGAAAAAAAAACAATAAAAAAAACATTAAATAAAATAAAGTTAGCATTTTTAGATGCAGATGTTGCATTAAATGTAATTAAATTATTTTTAAAAAAAATAAAAAAAAAAATAAAAAAAAAAAAAATTAATAAAAATTTAAGTCCTAGTCAAAATTTAATAAATATAATACTAAAAGAATTAATTAAAATTTTAGGAAAAAATCATTATTCTTTTAATTTTTTATTTAATCAATTAAATATTTGTACTGTTATTGGTCAACAGGGGGTAGGAAAAACGACGAGCACTGCAAAATTAGCATATTTATTAACAAAAAAATATAAAAAAAAAGTCTTAGTAGTATCCACTGATATATATAGACCAGCTGCTATTGTTCAATTAAAAAGATTAATAGAAAAAACAAAAGCAAATTTTTTTCCATCTGTAGTAACACAAAAAATAATGACTATTATTAAATCAGCTATTAAAGAAGCTAAAAGAAAAAAATATGATGTATTATTAATTGACACAGCAGGAAGATTACATAACAATAGTAAAAAAATTCAAGAATTAAAAAAAATACAAGAATATACTCAACCAAATGAAACATTGTTAATTATTGATTCTATGATAGGGCAAGATTCAATTAATTTAATTAATAAGTTTAATAAAGAATTTAATTTATCAGGAATTATTCTAACAAAATTAGATAGTGATACAAGAGGAGGAGTTGCATTATCAATTCGTACATTAACAAAAAAACCAATAAAATATATTGGAACTGGAGAAAAAATTTATGATTTACAAATTTTTCATCCTGAAAGAATTGCAAAAAGAATTTTAGGAATGGGAGATGTAATCTCTTTAATAGAAGATATTCAAGATAAAATAAAAAAAAAAGAACTAAATTTATTAAATGAAACTACAAAAAAAGGAAAAATTTATAATTTAAATGATTTTTTAATACAAATTAAACAAATTAAAAAGATTGGAGGAATTAATTCATTAATTAATAAATTACCAATAAATATAATTTCTTCTAATTCATTATTCAATGATATAGATGAAAAATCTTTTATAAAAATTGAAGCTATGATTAATTCTATGACTAAAAAAGAAAGAGAATTTCCTACAATTATAAAAGCTTCTCGAAAAAAAAGAATTTCATTAGGTTCAGGAAATACTATACAAGAAATTAATATTTATTTAAAAAAATTTGAAAATATTAAACGAATTATGAAAAAAATTAAAACAAATAAAAAAAACAAAATATTTGAAAGTATTAAAAATTATTTAATAAAATAGATAATATTTTTATATTATGCAAATATTATTTTAAATTATAGAACAGGAAAAAAAATGATCAAAATAAGATTATCTAGACATGGAATGAAAAAAAAACCATTTTATCAAATAATTATAGCTAATGTAAGATCCTCTAGAAATGGTAAATTTATTGAACGCGTTGGATTTTTTAATCCTTTTGCCAAAAAAAATGAAGAAAAAATACGAATTTCAACTAAAAGAATACAATATTGGTTAGAAAAAGGAGCTAAAAAAACGAATAGAATTAAAAATTTATTAATACAATTTAAAAAAATATCATCAAATAACATTAAAATATAAATTTTTACTTAACAATTATGATTACAATAGGAAAAATAGGTAAACCATATGGAATTCTAGGTTGGTTTCATATGTTTTCTTATACAGAAAAAAAAAATAATATTTTTAATTATTTTCCGTGGAAATTAGAAAAATCAAATATTTTATTATATAAAAATAATATTATACATTATAAAACACATACAGATCATTTTTTAATAAAAATAAAAGATATAAATAATCGAACACAAACTTTAAATTTTATAAAACAAAATATATTAATCAAAAATTTTCAATTACCAAAATTAAAAAATAAAGAATATTATTGGAATGATATTTTCTCATGTTATATATTTGATTTAAAAAAAAAAAAAATAGGATCTATAAAAAATATTATAGACAATAAATTTTATTGTACTTTAGAAATTTTATATAAAAAAAAAAAAATATATATACCTTTTATACAACCAAATTTCATCAAGAAAATAGATATAAAAAAAAAAATTATAGTTATTGACTTAACTAATTTAAATAACCAATTAATTTAAATATACAAAAAATGATATATTTTACTGTTATTAGTATTTTTCCAAATTTATTTAAAAATATTTTTAAATATGGAATAATATCCCAAGCAATCAAAAAAAAAATAATTCAAATAAATATATTAAATTTAAGAGATTATAGTAATAATAAAAGAAAAAAAATAGATGATAAAGTATACGGTGGTGGTTCTGGAATGTTAATTATGTTTTTACCTTTATTTTTAGCTGTTAAAACAGCTAAAAAAAAATATGGAAAAAAAAGTATTGTTATATATTTATCACCACAAGGAAAATTATTAAACCAAAATTATTTAAAAAATTTTATTAAAAATAAACATATAATATTTATTTGTGGACGTTATAAAGGTATAGACGAACGTTTTATAAAAACGCAAGTAGATGAAGAATGGTCTATTGGAAATTATATTTTAAGTGGGGGAGAAATACCTGCAATAGTATTTATTGATGTAATTACAAGAATGATACCTGGAGTTCTTAACAATAAAAAATCTTTGATTGAAGAATCATTTTCAAATAATCTTTTAGATTGTCCTAATTATACTAAACCAAAAAAAATTTTAAATTATTCTGTTCCAAAAGTTTTATTATCAGGAAATCATAAAAAAATAAAAGAATGGAGAATAAAACATGCATTAAAAAATACAATTTTAAAAAAACCAAATATTTTAAAAAGAAAATAATTATATATAATATATAATTAATATTATTTAAAATATCATAAATAAATAAATTTAAACATGAGTCATTACAATGAATAATTATATAAGAAATATAGAAAATCAGTATAAAAAAAAAAATATTCCATCATTTAAATCTGGAGATTCTATTATTGTAAAAATTTGGATTTTAGAAGGAGAAAAAAAACGTATTCAATCATTTGAAGGAATTGTAATAGCAAAAAGAAATAGAAATCTTAATTCTAGTTTTACAGTACGAAAAATATCTAATGGAGAAGGAGTAGAAAGAAAATTTTTAATTCATTCTCCAAATATACATGAAATTAAAATTGTTAGAAAAGGATTAGTAAGAAAAGCGAAATTATATTATTTACGTAGTCGTATCGGAAAATCTGCTAGAATAAAAGAATCTTTAAAATAAAAATTTTAAAAGCAGTCAAAATAAAAGAATTGACTGCAAAAATTCATAATTTTATATTACAATATATCAATTATAGATAATTTATTTATTTTAATAGTTACTAGTAATCTTATAAATACCAGAATATTTTATCCATATTTTTAAATAAAAACTTATATCATAATCAAAAAATGAATTTTTTCTTATAATATAAACAGATTTCTATAACTTATATACTGAATCCAACCAATATCTTTTTTTTAATTATACAAAAAATTTTACTATTTAAAATTATATAAATTTCTAAAATAGAAAAAATCAAATTTTTTAAGGTAATATCGACCTTATCTCTAAATAACATTACAGTGTATATTTTATACTTAATATTTGTAATAATTGTTAATAAAATACTTTGTTTTTCTAATAATAAAATTATCTTATTTATATAAGGAATTAATATATTAATATTAAAATTTTTGTCTTTTATTATTAATGATTTTACTATTTATAAAATAAATGTTTAATTATTCTATAAAAAATATTTTAAAATTCAATTTTAATAAAAATATTAGTATATTAATTTAGTATACTTACATTATTAATACTAATAGATTTATAAAAATTAGATAATTTTTCATTATTAATAATAGTAAAAAATTAAGAAGATATTTTTTCTAATTTTTTATAAAATATAGAAATTTTTATAAAAACATTTTCTTCTAAACTATTTTAATTTTTATAGAAATCAAATATTTAATTATCTAAAATTTAAAATAACTAAAAAAGATTCTATAAAAAAGTTAGTAAAAGGGGAAAAGGAAAAAAAATTTCTTTATTCTAAAATTCTATTACTAATTCTTTATTTAATTTTTTAAAAAAACTATTAAATTTTTTAATTTCTTCTTTTATTATAAAAATTTATCTTATAATTATTATTATAATCTATAATTACTTTAATATTAATAACAATTAATAAGATCATATCAGTAATTAAAAATTAATAATTAGTAAAACTAATCAAAATTTTTTTATATTTATAAATAAAAACAGTATATACATTCATAATATGAAAATTTTTTCTTCTTTCTAATTTATTAATAATATTTAAAATATTAATTTTTTCTTTAGATAAATATTTTTTAAAAAAATTTTAATAAAAATATTAAGATTTCTTATTAAAATATAAATAATTTTTATATTTTATATTTAAAATTCTAATTAAAGTTATTTTATTAATTATATTAATAAATTTAATTAGATTTTTAAGTCTAATTAAATGTTTATAAAAATAGTAGACATATCTTATACTACTTTTATTTTTACTTTATGAATATAAATATATATACTTTTTTTTTTACTTTATTTTTTAAAACTTATATTTTTTTTTAATTAAAAATAAACGCCCTAAAAATAATATTTTTATTTTTTATATCATTTAAGAAAAATAAAAATCATTTATAAAAATTAGATATATTTAAAAAATCAGTTATATTATCTAACATATAAAATTAAAATTATAAAAATAATTAATTATACAAATATATCTTATATTTTTTATAAAAAACTATAATTTTTTTTTTAAAATGTTATTATATAATAATATAATTATTTTAATTTATAAATTTTTATTTATATGGTAGATATTATGAAAAAAAAAATTAATATATTGTTAATTAACGGACCTAATTTAAATTTATTAGGAACAAGAGAACCAGAAATATATGGAAAAAAAACACTAGAACAAATAGTTAATAAAATTAAAAAAAAATCAATTCTTTTAAATGTTACTTTATATGATTTTCAATCTAATGCAGAACATAAAATAGTAGAAAAAATACATAATTGTAAGAAAAATAATATACAATTTATTTTAATTAATCCCGGTGCTTTTACTCATACTAGTATTTCTATACGAGATGCTTTATCAGCTATAAATATACCATTTTTTGAAATTCATATATCTAACATCTTTGCTAGAGAAAATTTTAGATCTCACTCCTGGATGTCTGATATAGCACAAGGTGTTATATCAGGTTTTGGAAATTACGGATATCAAATAGCATTAAAGACTGCAGTAAAATTTTTATTAGAAAAAGAAAAATAATTAATTTTTATTTTTTATAAAAAACAATATATATAATATTTATATATTAAAATTTTTTGATTTTTTAAAGATATTATTTTTATAATAAATATTTAATTTTTTTCTTAATGTACCTCTATTAATTCCTAATATTATAGCTGCTTGAGTTTGATTTCCTCTAGTAAATTGCATAACACTATCAAATAATGGTTTTTCAATTTTAGATAAAAATATTTTATATAAATTATTTTCGTTTTTATCTATTAATTTAAAAAAATAATTTTTTAATGCTAATTTAACACAATCTTCTAAAGAAAACGCAAATTTTTCTTGATTAATGATTTTTGATACAATAAATTGACTATTATTTTTATTTTTTTTAAACATATATACACTTAAATAAATTTATATTATTAAAATAATAAAAAACATTATATAAAAATTTTTTATAAAACATTTTTTTTAAAATTAATTCATATCTTCTGAATATAAAACATTAATTAATGATAACATATCTTTTGGGGGATAGATAATCCAATTTTTTTTTTTGTTCGTTTTTGGATGTATAAAATTTAACATTCTAGCGTGTAAAGCTGGTCGATTAAATTTAGATAAAAAATTTTTCATTTTTTTAGAACAATTAGAAAAATTAGATTTAATACCTTTAGAATATATTTTATCTCCTAATACTGGATGAAAAATTGATGATAAATGTACTCTAATCTGATGCATTCTACCAGTTTTTAATTGAATTCGAAGATATGTGTGATTTTTAAAAATTGTTATTACTGAATAATATGTAATTGCTTGTTTACCTCCTATACCTACGGTCATTTTTGTACGATTGTAAATATCACGTTTTATTGGTTTTTCTATTTTTCCGTCTACTTCTATTCTTCCGATTACAATAACATCATATTCTTTAATAATTTTTCGTTTTTTGAACAAATTAATTAAAAAATAATATGTAGAAATTGTTTTAGCTACTACTAAAATTCCTGTAGTATTACGATCTAATCTATGAACTATTCCCGCTCTAGGTATCAATAAATTATCAGGATAATGAAAAATTAAAGCGTTTAATAACGTTCCAGATGTATTCCCATAACCTAAATGAACTACAAAATTAGTTGGTTTATTTATAATTAATATTTCAGAATCTTCAAAAATTATATTTAAAAATATATTTTCTTTTTTAATTTTAATAAAATTTGATTTTTTATTTATTATAAGAGATATTCTATCTTTAAATAAAATTTTTTTTTTGGTTTATTAGCTGTAATATTATTTACTTTTATAAATCCTGATAAAATCCATTTTTTTATAGAAGATCTAGAAAAAGAATTTAAATGTTTTACTAAAATTTTATCTAATCTAATACTTTTCTCTTTTAGTTTTGGAACTATAAAATTAATTTTTTTTAAATTTGACATATTAACCTTGTTAAAATTTTTATATTAAAATTTATAATAATATTCTTTTATTAACAATAAATTTAATATAATAATCCTTATTTTTAAAAAATTATATTAAATTATCAATAAATAATTTATTAATATATCATAAAAGTATTTGACTAATATACAAAATATATTATTAAATAATAAAAACTATTTTTATTTTTAAATAACATTTTAAAAGAACAAAAATATGAAAACTGACAAAATTCGTGCTATGTTTTTACAATTTTTTAAAGAAAAAAATCATAAAATTTTTAAAAGTAGTTCTTTAATACCTAAAGATGATAATTCTTTATTATTTACAAATGCTGGAATGAATCAATTTAAAAAAATATATTTAAAAAACAAAAAAAAAAATCAATTATCTATTGCTACTTCACAATATTGTATTAGAACTGGGGGAAAACATGATGATTTAAAAAAAGTTGGTCATACTCCATATCATCATACATTATTTGAAATGTTAGGAAACTTCAGTTTTGGTGAATATTTTAAAGAAAATGCTATTAAATATGCTTGGGAATTTTTAACACATAAAAAATGGTTAAATTTATCTAAAAAAAAAATATGGATTACATATTATTATAATGATAATGAAACAAAAAAAATTTGGTTAAATATTATTAAAATAAAAAATACTCATTTAATTAAAATATATGATAAAAAAAATATTAAATATAATTCAGATAATTTTTGGAAAATGGGAGATTTAGGTCCTTGTGGTCCTAGTACAGAAATTTTTTATTACCAAAAAAAAAATAGAAAAGAAAAAAAATCAATAAAAAGTTATAAAGAACTAGAAAAATATTGCTTAGAAATTTGGAATTTAGTATTTATGGAATTTAATCAAATTACAAAAAAAAAAATAATTAAATTACCAATTCCATCAATAGACACAGGTATGGGATTAGAACGTATTTCTGTTATTTTGCAAAATGTTAAATCTATATTTCATACAAATAATTTTATTCAATTAATAGAAGCTATTAAAAAAAAAATAAAAATAAAAATAAAAAAAAAAAATAATGTTTCATTAAAAATAATTTCAGATCATATTAGAACATCAACATGTTTAATTGCAGAAAATATATTGCCTGGAAATGAAGGAAGAAATTACGTATTAAGAAAAATTATTAGAAGAGCTTTATGTCATGGATATTTTATAGGATTACAAAAACCATTTTTTTATAAATTATCAGAATTAATTATTTATAATATGAAAAAAATGAATTATGATTTTCATATTCAAGAAAAAATTCATAAAATAAAAAAAATATTATTTTATGAAGAAAAACAATTTTATTATATTTTAGAAAATGGATTACAAAAACTAAAAAAAATTATAAAAAATATAAAAAAAAATAAAATTTGTGAACAAAAAATATTTACTTTATATGATACATATGGATTACCTATTCAAATAACACAAAAATTTTGTAAAAAAAAAAATATATCATTTAATATAAATAAATTAAATTTAATTATCAAAAATAATAAAAAAAAACAAAAAAATAAAGAAAAAAAGAAAAAAAATTTTTCTTTTATTACTTTTAAAAAAAAATCAATTTTTGATGGCTATCATATCTATGAAAAAAAATCTAAAATTATTCAAATTATTTATAAAAATAAAAATGTATTAAAATTATCTAAATCTCAATTAGGAATTATTATATTAGATATAACACCATTTTTTAGTAAATCTAGTGGTCAAATAGGAGATTCAGGAAAAATATTAAACGATAAAGGAATTTTTATTGTTCAAAAAACAAAAAAATTTGATAATTATATCCTACATATAGGATATATAAAACATGGTTGTATAAATATTAAAGATATTGTTCATGCTAAAATCAATAAAAAAAAAAGAAAAACAATACAATCAAATCATTCAGCTACACATTTATTAAATGCTGCTTTATGTAAAATTTTTTCAGAAAAAATCATACAAAAAGGTTCATTTATAAATGATAAATATTTAAGATTTGATTTTTTTTGTAATAAAACTCTTACTGAAGAAAAAATAAATTATTTAGAAAATATTATTAATAAAAAGATTCAAAAAAATATACCTATTAACTTTGTTATTACATCTTTTAAAAAAGCAAAAAAAAAAAAAATAAAATTTTTATTAGAAAAAAAATATAAAAAAACTGTTCGTATAATTTATATTAAAAATTTTTCTATTGAATTATGTAACGGAACACACCATGATAATACAGGAAAAATTGGATGTTTTAAAATTATTGCATATAATAATATTGGAAATGAAATAAAAAGAATTACCGCAATAACTGGTATGGAAGTAATACAATATTTTAATGACAAAGATAAAATAAATAAAAAATTAGAAAATTTATTTTCAACTAATATTCATAATATTTATTTAATAGCTAAAAATATAGTAAATAAAAATAAAAAACTTTTAGAAGAAAATATAAAATTAAAAAACAAAAATATTATAGAAATTTCAAAAATTTTAATATCAAAGGCGTATTTATCAAATAAAAAATTTTTAATTATTGAAAAAACATCATATATAGAATATAAACTACTTAGAAAATTATCAGATATACTTAAAGAAAAATTAAAATCATTAATTGTTATATTAATTAATGATAACAATAAGAAAATAAATTTTTTAATTAGCATTACTAAAAATTTAAAACATATTATAAATTTAAATAATATAAAAAACATTATATTTTCAGTAATTCCAGGAACTGGAGGAGGAAAAAAAACAATTATTGAAGGTAAATTTAATATAGATAAAATTCATTTATATAAAATAGATAAAATAAAAAAAAAAATTATTAAATATATTAATAAATATAAATAATAATAATTTTTTAAAAATTTAAAATTATTAACAATTTTAATGATTAAAAATAAATTTGTTTATATTATTATAATATAAACATTTTTTTACAAAAAGGGATAAAAAGAAAATGCTTATTTTAACTCGTCGAATTGGCGAAACATTAATAATCGGCGATGAAATAACAGTAACTCTTTTAGGGATTAAAGGAAATCAAATTCGTGTTGGTATTAATGCTCCTAAAAAAATTTCTGTACATCGAGAAGAAATATATAAAAAAATTCAATTAGAAAAAAAAAATCTACTTTAATTTATTAAAAATAAATTTTATTCTGTATTTTTAAAAAAAAATACAGAATATTATATTTATAAAATAAAAATTTTAAATTTTTAAATTTTTTATTTATAAAAAATGTTTTTTATTTTAAATAAAATTTAAATTGATTTATTAAAGAAAAAAAAGTAAAATAATAATAAATTTTTAATAAAAATATTTAATAAAACCATTGGTGAGATGGCCGAGTGGTTTAAGGCGCTCCCCTGCTAAAGGAGTATATATGAAAATGTATCGAGGGTTCAAATCCCTCTCTCACCAATATAATAATATAATTTATGCATCCGTAGCTTAGTTGGATAGAGCACTCGGCTACGAACCGAGAGGTTGAAGGTTCAAATCCTTCCGGATGCAAAAATCATATATTTTTTATATAAATAATATATAAAAATATTTAATATAAGAAAAATAATTTTTTTTATAAAAAAAGATATGAGAATAAGAATAAATTTATAAATATTTTTAGAAATGGAAATATTTAGATGAAAATATTAAAATTTAATTACATAAGTTTATTTTTGTTTCAACAACATTAAAAAACATATTTATAATAAAATAAATTATTTATTTAAAGCTAAATCAAGCATTTGATTTAAATTTAACATTCTAGATTTAAAATGTTTAACACAATGAATAGATTTTTGTTTTTCTAATTCCAATTCATATGAAATATTTAACGCAGTAATAAAAATTAACTGTTCTATATTTGTAACACCAGTTTTTTCTTGTAAATCTTCTAAACGTTTATTTAAAATATTTGCTATATAGTATAGATCAGAAGAATTTTTATCTGGACAATTGACTTTTATAAGTCTACCAAAAACTTCTATATCTAAAGATTTTAATGACATAAAATTTTTCTCTATAAAAATTTAATTATAAAAAATATTTAATTATAAAATTATTGTTCGAACATAATTGGAATAACTTATTAATAAAGTATCAGCCTTTCGAATACAAAATAAACCTACAGAAACTACTCCGGGAATATTATTAATAATTTTTTCTAAATTAGTAGGGTATATAACATTTAAATTATATGCATCAATAATATAATTACCATTATCAGTAATAAAATTTTTTCTGTATTTTACGAATCCACCCATTTTTAGAATTTCTCTAGAAACAAACATAAGTGACATAGGAATAACTTCTATGGGTATTGGAAAATTATTAAATGTATTAACATACTTTGATTTATCAATAATACATAAAAATCTTTTTGCTGCAGAAGCTATAATTTTTTCTCGAGTTAAAGCCCCTCCTCCACCCTTAATCATTTCTAATGAAGAATTTACTTGATCAGCACTATCTATATAAATATCTAAATTTTGTATAGAATTTAAATCATAAATTGGAATATTAATTTTTTTTAATAATTTTTCTGATTTTTTTGAACTGACTACAACACCTTGTATATTTGAAAAAATTGTATATAACTCTTTAATAAAAAATTCTATAGTAGATCCTGACCCAATTCCAATAATAGAATTTTTTTTTATATATGACAGTGCATATTTTGCTACAGATTTTTTTAACGTATCAAACATATATCACCCATATAAAATACATTAAAAAGAAAAATTTTTAAAAATAAAAAAAAATTTATCTGGGGTACCTGGATTCGAACCAGGGATGCCGGTATCAAAAACCGGTGCCGTAACCTCTTGGCTATACCCCAAAAATTTAAATTAATTTTTAATATATAACAACAAATTATTTATTAATAATACATACGGAAGGCGAGATTTGAACTCGCAAACTTTTCAGTGCCAGAACCTAAATCTGGTGCGTCTACCAATTTCGCCACTTCCGTAAAATTTTATTTTTAGGGCTACAACGAGAATTGAACTCGTGACCTCAGCGTTATGAGTGCTGCGCTCTAACCAACTGAGCTACGTAGCCAATTTATAAAAATTAATATTTAATTTATAATTTTACATAAATATTTTTTTTTTTACAATAAATATTTATAATATTTTTTTTTATTTTTCTATTTTTAAAAAAATAAATTATTTATAATATAAATATAATTACTTATATTTATATTTATATTTAATTATTATTAAAATTTAATAAAATAAATAATTTAATAAATAATTAATAAAGGCAATGTATGAAAAAAAAAAGAAACAGTAATTTTATTATTAATATAGTAAAAAAATCATTAATACAAAATTCAAAAAAAAAAATAAAAACACGTTTTCCTCCAGAACCTAATGGTTATTTACATATAGGACATGCAAAATCAATTTGTTTAAATTTTAATATTGCAAAAAAATATAATGGAATTTGCAATCTTAGATTTGATGACACTAATCCAAATAAAGAAAAAATAAAATATATTAATGCTATTAAAAAAGATATCCGATGGTTAGGATATAAATGGAACGGTAAGACTAAATATACTTCTAATTATTTTGATAAAATGTATAAATATGCTATAAAGTTAATTGAAAAAAAATTAGCATATGTAGAAGAACTAAACAAAACTGATATTAAAAAATATAGAGGAACATTAAAAAAACCAGGAATAAATAGTCCATATAGAAATCGAACAGTACAAGAAAATTTAATTTTATTTAATAAAATGAAACTTGGCATGTTTCCAGAAGGATCTCTTTGTTTAAGAGCTAAAATAGATATGAGTTCTCCATATATTATATTGAGAGATCCCGTATTATACAGAATTATTTTTTCTAAACATCATCAAACAAATTATAAATGGTATATTTATCCAATGTATGATTTTGCACATTGTATTGCAGATACAATAGAAAAAATTACACATTCCCTATGTACTTTAGAATTTCAAGATAATCGTCAATTATACAAATGGATATTAAAAAAACTAAATTTTAAGAATAAAACACCTAAACAATATGAATATTCAAAATTAAATTTAGAATACACTATTGTATCTAAACGAAAGATACAAAAATTAATTGATAATAAAATAGTAAAAGGATGGAAAGATTCAAGATTATATACTATATCTGGACTAAGAAATAGAGGATATACAAAAAAATCAATTAATACTTTTTGTCAAAAAATTGGAATAACTAAACAACAAAATACAATAGAAATATCATTATTAGAATCATGTATAAGAAAAGAACTTAATATGAATTCTCCAAGAAGAATGGCAATTCTTAATCCAATTAAAGTAATAATTACTAATATTTCAAGAAAAGATATTAAATATTTAAATATCCCAAATCATCCACAAAAAAAAGAAATGGGAACTAGAAAAGTACTTTTTTCTAATAAAATATATATTGAAAAAAAAGATTTTTCTGAAAAAAATATAACAGGATATAGAGGATTAATTTTAGGAAAAAGAGTACGATTAAAATATTCTTATATTATTAAAGCAAACAAAATCTTAAAAGACAAAAATAATCAAATAATTTGTATTTTATGTACATATTATTCAAAAAAAAAATATAATAATATATATAAAGATAAAAATATTGGTATAATTCACTGGATAGCAAAAAATAATTCAATTGTAGCTGATTTTCAATTATTTGATACATTATTTACTACTAAAAATCCTGAAAAAGAAAAAAATATTTTAAAATTTTATAATCCAAAATCGTTTATTATTAAAAGAGGATATGTAGAATCAATTATTCAAAAAGAAAAAATAAAACATGCATATCAATTTGAAAGAATTGGATATTTTTATAAAAGAAAAAAAAGAAAAAATATAGAAGTATTTAATAGAATTGTATCATTAAAAAAAAGATATAAAAATAATTAAGACAATTTATTTTAAAAAAAAAATTTTATTAAATAAAATTAAATTTTCATTAAAAAATTAATATATTTTAAAGGCTATAATATGTCAAAAATAAAAAAAATACTTTCTAGAGAAATTTTAGATTCACGTGGATACCCAACTATTGAAACAGAAGTACATTTAAAAACTGGATATTTTGGATATTCTTCAGTTCCATCAGGAGCATCAACAGGATCAAAAGAAGCATTAGAACTTAGAGATAATGATAAAAATCGTTTTTTTGGTAAAGGAGTTAAAAAAGCGGTAAATTATGTTAATACCGAAATTTTTCAAGCATTAAAAAATAAAAATGCAGAAGAACAAAAAGAATTAGATAATCTAATGATAAAACTAGATGGCACAAAAAATAAATCAAGATTTGGAGCTAATGCAATATTATCTGTATCTTTATCTTTAGCTAAAGCAATAGCTTTAGAAAAAAATATACCTTTTTATTCTTATATTTCTGAAATTAATTATTCAAAAAATAATTTTTCTATTCCATTACCTATGATTAATATTATCAATGGTGGAATGCATGCAAATAATAATATTGATCTTCAAGAATTTATGATACAACCTATAGGAGCAAAAAGTATCTTACAAGCTGTCCAAATGGGATCAGAAATTTTTCATATGTTAGGAATTATTTTAAAAGAAAAAGGATATTCTACATGTGTAGGAGATGAAGGAGGATATGCTCCTAATCTTAAATCTAATGAAGAAGCATTATCTATGATTAGTTTAGCTGTTGAACGTTCTAATTATAAATTAAATGAAGATATAACATTTGCAATAGATTGCGCGTCTTCTGAATTATTTAATAAAAAAACTAGAAGATATAGACTAAAAAATGAAAATAAAGAATATAATTCAATAGAATTTACTCATTATTTAGAAAAATTAACTAAAAAATATCCAATTCGATCTATAGAAGATGGACAAGATGAAAGTGATTGGAAAGGATTTCAATATCAAACAAAAATATTAGGAAAAAAGATACAATTAGTAGGTGATGACTTATTTGTTACTAATAAAAAATTTTTAGAATATGGAATTAAAAAAAAAGCAGCAAATTCTATTTTGATTAAATTAAATCAGATTGGAACATTAACTGAAACATTAGAAACTATAAAAAAAGCTCAAGAAAACAAATATAATGTAATTATATCACATAGATCTGGAGAAACAGAAGATACTAGTATTGCTGATCTTGCAGTAGGTACAAATGCTGGACAAATAAAAACTGGTTCAATGTGCAGATCAGATCGTACATCTAAATATAATAGATTAATAAAAATAGAAGAATCTTTAAATACACAAAAAAAAACATTTAAAAAAAAATTAAATTTATTTAATTAGTTTAAAGATAATTTAAATTAATTTTATTTATAAAATATTATATTTATTAAATAGAGAAGCATTCTTTATTTAATAAATATATAAAATTAAAAATATAGAAATAAAATGAAAAAAAAAATTATTATAATTGATGGTCATTATTGTTTATATCAAAATTATTTTTCATTTATAAAATTGAAAAATAAAAATGGATCTTCCACAGGAGTTTTGTATGGATATATAAGACTTCTTAATAAATTAATTGAAAAATTTAATCCAAAAAAAATTATTATTGTGTTTGATACACCAAAAAAAACAAATCGACATAAATTATTTACTAAATATAAAAAAAATAGAATTTCTATGCCGAATGAACTTAAAAAACAAATTAATCCATTAAAAAAAATTATTAAAGCTTTAAATATAACAATTATAAGTATAAAAAAAATAGAAGCAGATGATATTATTGGAACAATATCAAGAATTTTTACAAAAAAAAAATATTATATTTTTATATATAGTGCAGATAAAGATATGACTCAATTAATTAAAAAAAATGTTTTTGTTATACCAGGTAGTATAAAAAAAGTATTAAATAAAAATGATATTTTTAAAAAATATGGTGTATATCCCAAATCTATAGCAGATTTTTTATGCTTAGTTGGAGATTTTTCTGATAATATTCGTGGAGTATTAGGAATAGGAAAAAAAACAGCAAAAATTCTTTTACAATCTTTTTCATCTATAAAAAAAATTTATAAAAATATAGAAAAAATTTCATTTTTACCTATTAAAAATATTAAAAATATTAAAAAAAATTTAGAAAAAAACAAAAAAAATACATTTTTATCATATCAATTAACTAAAATTAATAAAAATATAGAATTACCAAAAATACATTCTATAATAAAAAAAAATACATTAAATATTGAATTTATAAAAAAAAAATTTGAATTTTATCAATTAAATGAATATTTAAAAAAAATAAATGATAATACATTTTCAATTTTAAATATTTATAATAAAAAAAAAAAAATGAAAAAAAAACATAAATATATAGAAATCGTAAAAAAAAAAATATTATTAAAATTAATTAATAAAATAATTAAAAAAAAAATATTTGCAATATCTATATATGAAAAAAAAAAAAATGAAAAAAAAAAAAAATTTTATTTATCTATAACAATAGAAAAACATGAAACATGGTGGTTTATTTATAAAAAAAAAAAAAATATTTCTATTAAAAAAATATTAAAATATTTAAGACCAATATTAGAAAACAATAAATATTATAAAATTGGAAAAAATTTAAAAAATGTTTTTCATATTTTTCAAGAATATAATATTCTATTTAGAGGAATACATTTTGATACTACAATCATAAATTATTATTATAAATTGAATTATAAAAAAAACAAAAAATATCAAAATTTAATATATAAATATAAAAAAAATAAAAAAGAAAAGAGTTTTAAAAGAAAATTTATAATAATGCAAGAATCTTTGATCTCATTAAAAATATATTTTTTATTTAAAAAAAATATAAAGAAAAAAAAGAGGGAAAATTTTCAACTAATCGATATGTCCTTATTACCAATATTAGCTGAAATAGAAAATAATGGAGTTTTAATAAAAAAAAAAATATTAAAAAAACAAAAAAAAAATCATGAAAAAACTTTAAAAAAATTAAAAAAAAAAATATTCAAAATAACAAAAGAAAAATTTAATATTAATTCATCAAAACAATTACAAAATATTTTATTTAAAAAATTTAATCTTCCTAAAATATATAAAACAAAATTAGGTAATATTTCTACCAATGAAATAGTATTAAAAAAATTATCAAAAATTCATATTTTACCAAAAATTATTTTACAATTTAGATTAATAAAAAAAATCATAAATACTTACTTAAGAAACTTAATAAAATCAATAAATAATAAAACTAATAGAATTCATACTACATATAATCAAATAAATACTTCAACAGGAAGATTATCTTCAAAAAATCCTAATTTACAAAATATTCCAATTAAAACAAAAATAGGAAGAAAATTAAGAATTGCATTCATAACAAAAAAAAAATGGTTATTATTAACAGCAGATTATTCTCACATTGAATTACGAATTATAGCTCATTATTCAAAAGATAAAAATTTAATAAAAGATTTATTAAAAAATAAAGATATCCATATTAGTACTGCATCTCATATTTTTAATAAACCATTAGAAAAAATAAAAAAATATCATAGAAATATTGCAAAAACTATTAATTTTTCTATTTTATATGGCATTAGTCCTTTCGGTCTTTCTAAAAAATTAAATATTTCTATAAAAAAATCAAAAAATTTAATTTATAGATATTTCTTAAAATATAACAAAATTAAAAGATTTATTAAAAACACATATAAAACAGCAAAAAAAAGGGGATATATAAAAACATTGTTCAAAAGAAAATTATATATTCCTAATATAAATTCAAAAAATATTTATTTAAAAAATAGTGCAAAAAGATTTTGTATAAATCTTATGATACAGAATACAGCTTCAGATATTATAAAAAAATCTATGATTACATTACATCACTTATTTAAAAAAAAATTTCCTAAAGATATTAAAATAATTATGCAAATTCATGATGAATTAATATTTGAAATCAAAGAGAAAAAAAAAGACAAAATAATTGATGTAATTAAAAAAATTATGGAAAATAATACTAAATTAATTATTCCATTATACATTACAACAAAAATAGGTAAAAATTGGAAAGAAATAAAAAGTATATAATTTATTATATTTTACTTAAAAAATACCATTTAGATAATATTTTTCTAATAAATTGAATATTATTTTTATAAAATTTTGAAAAACTACATATGGTTATATTCATATGTAAATGTGAAATTTTATTATATTTTAATAATTCAATTTTTTTTTTTTCTCTTTTTGAAATTTTGTCACTTTTAGTTAAAATAATTAAAACAAATAAATTTCTTTTTTTTAAAAATTGTAAAATAAATTCATCAAATGATTTTAAAAAAAAACGAATATCAGATAATAAAACAATTCCTTTTAAACATTCTCTATTTTTTAAATAGAAAAATAAACTTTTTTCTAATAATTTTTTATCTAAATAATTAATTTTAGAATATCCATATCCAGGAAAATCAACAATTCTAAAATCTGATAAAACATGAAAAAAATTTATTGTTTTAGTTCTACCCGGTAATTTACTTATTCGAGCAATTTTATTATTTCCAGATAAACAGTTAATCATAGTAGATTTACCTACATTAGAATAACCTAAAAACGCTACTTCTATTCCGGAAAAAGTTCCTAAATTTGAATAATTAATTATACTAGTAATAAATTTCATGTTATAAAAATTTATATTATTCATATTTTCTTACCAAAAAAACAAATATTTATATTTAAAAACAAATTGAATTAATTTAAAAATATTTATTTTTATATAAAATAAATATAGTAATATACATTATATATTAAAAATATTTATATATAATAATAAAATTAATTTTTAATTTAAAAATTAATATTTTGAAAAAATTATAATTTTTTATAATTTTGATTATTTTCTTTAAAAATGGTATAAAAATGAAAAAAATAATAGCTCATGTTGATCATGGAAAAACAACATTATTAGATCAGTTACTAAAACAATCGGGTACATTTAAAAAACATGAAGAAAAAATAGATAGAATTATGGATTCAAATGAATTAGAAAAAGAAAGAGGAATTACAATATTATCTAAACATACATCAATAATATGGAAAAATTATCAAATCAATATTATTGATACTCCTGGACACGCTGATTTTGGAGGAGAAGTAGAAAGAATATTATCTATGGTAGATTCTGTTTTATTAGTAGTAGATGCCTATGAAGGACCAATGCCACAAACAAGATATGTAACAAAAAAATCTTTTTTATATAAAATTAAACCAATTCTAGTAATTAATAAAATGGATAGAAATCCTATAAGAACAGATTGGGTAATAAATAAAGTATTTGATTTATTTGTAAATTTATCCGCAAGTGATGAACAATTAGATTTTCCAATAATATATACATCAGCTTTATTAGGAACTTCAGGGGAAGATCCTAATAATATGCAGAAAAATATGATTCCTTTATTAAATGCAATTATTAAATTTACTCCTGAACCTAAAAAATCAAAAAATAATTTTTTTCAAATGCAAATATCACAATTAGATTTTAATAATTATTTTGGTATGATTGGAATAGGAAAAATACAACAAGGAAAATTAAAAAAAAATCAAGTTGTTTCAGTTCTTAGAGATAAAAAAAAGATTTATACAGGAAAGATAAATAGTATCTTAAAATTTTATGGATTAGAACAAAAAAAAACAGAAACAGCATCAGCGGGAGATATTATAGCAATTACAGGTTTAAATAACATATCAATTTCAGACACTATTTGCGATCCTGAATTTTTGTGTTCTTTACCAAAATTAAAAATTGATAAACCTACAGTAAATATGTTTTTTTGTGTAAATCAATCACCTTTTTGTGGAAAGGAAGGAAAAAATATAACATCACGGCAAATATTGGAACGATTAAAAAAAGAAACAGTAAGAAATATTTCTTTAAAAGTAAAAGAAACAAAAAATTCTAATGTATTTTCTGTTTCTGGTAGAGGAGAATTACATTTATCGATTTTATTAGAGCAATTACGAAGAGAAAATTTTGAATTAGAAGTTTCAAAACCAAAAGTAATTTTAAAAAAAAAAGATAATGTATTAACTGAACCATTCGAAATAGCAATACTTGATATTAAAAAAAATCATCAAGGACAAATAATAAAAAAAATAGGAGAGTTAAGAGGAGAAATAAAAGAATTAAC